>JAIOSM010000452.1 GCA_021107575.1 Desulfobacteraceae bacterium
CCGGCACAGGTTCATTCTGGGTTATAGCAATTGTTATGCTAATAGGGCTTGATCTAAAAAAAGCAACTGCTTTTACTAAATTTACAAATTTTACTAGTAATTTTGTTGCTCTTATCTTTTTTATAATGGGCGGTAAAGTGCTATTCCTTGTTGGAATCTGTATGGGGACAGGTCAAATTGCAGGTGCTTTTGCTGGCTCCAGACTTGTCATCCTCAAGGACACAAACTTTGTACGTGTTTTTTTTATATTCATTGTAGCAGCTACATTGATAAAACTGATCTATACATCATATATTGCCTGAACCTTTCATTTTGTTTTTAATAAAAGATCAGCAACAGATTCAATATGAAACGTGTGGGGAAACATATCCACAGGCTGTACTTCAAGAATATTATACTTTGTACTGAGTACTTCAAGATCCCTTGCAAGAGTTGCAGGGTTGCATGATACATATACTATTTTTTCAGGTAAAAGCTTTAAAACCTCAGCAAGAACACCCTTGTGCATTCCAGCTCTTGGGGGATCTATAATCATTACATCAATTTTATTACCACTTTTATCAAAATCGGCTTGATTCAACGATGGCAAAACATCTTTAATATCACCTGTCAAAAATTTTAAATTTGTAATATTGTTGAGTTCAGCATTTTTTCTTGCATCTTCCACTGCACTCTCTACAATCTCAATGCCGATTATCTCTTTTGCATCTTTTGAAAGCCAGATAGGAATGGTTCCAGTGCCAGAGTAAAGATCAAGCACCCTTTCTTTTCCTGTAAGATTTGCATATCCTGAGACAATTGAATATAAATTCTCAGCACCTCTTGTATTTGTCTGAAAAAATGAATTTGCTGAAATTTTAAATGTAAACTTGCCAAGTTTTTCCTTAATATACGGCTTGCCAACAAGAAGTTTTTCATATTCTCCGATTGCAATCCCGGCTTTTCGTGAAGTAATATTATTTACAATGGAATCAATTTGTGGATATTTCTCAATTAATTCTAAAGCAAGTTTCATTACAAGTTCATTGTTTTCTTTTGCAGTCACAATATTGACCAGCCACTTATCAAAATAGAAAGAGTGGCGCAGCATTAAAAAACGCCAGAACCCTTCATGGGAACGAAGACCATATGCAGGAACACCTGAACCTTTAATAAATGATCTGACATCATTCATTATCTGATTACCAAGTTCCGGTTGTATTTCACATCTTTCTAAATCAATTACTCTGTCAAATGTTCCTGGGACATGGAGGCCTAAGCCAAAATCTTTTTTAATATCAGGATTACTAAGTTCACTTGGTAAAAGCCAACGTTTGTCAGAGCAGGAAAACTCCATTTTATTTCTGAATTGATAAATATTTTCTGAAGGTTTTACATTATTAACTTTGATATCATTAAGCTTAGCAATATGTTCCAAAGACTCTTTAACATGATTTTTCTTGTATTCAAGCTGTGTTTCATAGGGAAGTTCCTGCCATTTGCATCCGCCGCAATAAGATGCGTATTGGCAAAGTGCCTTTTCCCTTTTTGTTGATTTTTCTATAAACTCAATCAGCCTTGCTTCAGCAAAATTTTTCTTCTTTTTAACAACCTTGGCAAGAACTTTATCACCCGGTAGTACACGATCGATAAAGACAGGGAATCCATCCGGTTTTGCAAGTCCTTTGCCACCAAAAGCAAGATCAATTATCTCAAATTCGTATGCTTTACGTTTCTTTATAGTCATAATTACCTTAAAAAATTTATACTTTAATATATACCAAAATATATAACTGGAAAGGTTGATCTTATACCATTTTTAGTGCATTAAGTACAGTTATGAAAATTTCAGAAAAGAATATTGAATTCTATTCAGATAAAACACTTATCAAGGGAGTTCTTCACCTTCCCCAAATTAATAATCCACCAATTGTAATCGGATCACATGGGCTGGAAGGTACAAAAGATTCTGCAAAGCAATTAATTTTATCCAGGCTTCTTCCTAAAAATAACATCGGTTATCTAAGATTTGATCATCGAGGATGCGGTGAGAGCAAAGGAAATTTTTTAAAGGATACATCGGTACCCAATAGAGCCTCTGACTTTATCAATGCTGTAAAGTATATTCTGGGAAATGAAGAAACTTCCCGTAAACTCGGCATATTCGGAAGCAGTCTTGGAGGATCAACCTGTATTGAAGCATGGAATACACTGAGTCAAATGGATATAGAACTTGCGGGATGTGTCCTGACTGCCGCACCTGTAAAAAGTCGAACCATTGATAATATTACAGTAAATGAGAAAGCTGATAACAATAATTCCGGATTACCCATAAATTTTTATACTGAAAACCTGAATTTTGACCTCTCTGAAAAAATAAAAACAATGACAAATGTTCTAATTTTTCATGGTTTGGCAGATGAAATAGTCCCCATTGAGAATGCACATACGATTTATAAAAATGCAAAAAACCCAAAAAAACTAATCCTGTTTGAAAATGGAGATCATCAAACATCATCACGAAAAGATCAAAACGTCTTTGAAAAAGAAACTCTTAAATGGTTTAAAGCAACTCTTTCCTAAGAAGGTTTAAACATGTTGCTGCAAATATTTTTTTGTTTCTTGCCCTGTCATTAAAATTTAAACAATATGTTTTTGCTGTTGAAAAACCTTTTTTTGCAAACCCTATACAGATTGTGCCTACCGGTTTTTCATCACTCCCACCAGTTGGCCCTGCAATGCCTGATGTTGAAATACCAAAATCTGCTCCTGCTTTTTCCATTACCCCCTTTGCCATTTCTTCTGCTGTGGTCTGATGGACCGCGCCATACTCGACAATTGTGTCTTGCTTAACATTAAGAATATTAATCTTTGCCTCATTAGAGTATGTGACAGCAGAAAACAAAAAATAAGCCGAGCTCCCAGGCACATCAGTGAGCAAATGTGAAATAAGCCCGCCTGTACAGCTCTCTGCAACTGCAATTGTTTTTTTCTTTTTTATCAAAAGCCGGGCAACTTCTTCTTCCATGGAAAGCCCTTTATCTGAAACTATTTTTGCTACATCAAACTTTGATAAAATCCAGTCACGAGCATTATCCAAATCTATTTTTCCACTGACATTATCTGTTATTGCAGGGGATAACAGTTTGATCTCAATCATTGGGAAAGCCGCCCTGAAGCCAAGTTGGAGATTTGGAAATTTATTTTCAAAACCATCCAGATTTTGTGCGGCTTTTGACTCAGGAACACCAAAAAGTGTTATTTTACTTCTCAATCTTTGTTTTATCCCAAATCTTTTAAAGATATCCGGTAAAACTTTGTTCTTGAACATTTCCTTCATTTCAAATGGAACTCCGGGCAAAAAATAAAAAATAGATTTTCCCAGATTCATATAAAAACCAGGAGCTGTGCCGCTGTCATTTTCAAGCATTATAGCTTTAGATGGCAAGCATGCCTGCTTCTTATTGACCTCAGACATCTGAAGATTCTTTTTCTCAAAAAAAGACTGTATAGCAGACAGGGCTTCTTTGTTTATTATAAGGCTATCTTTTGAAACCATTGCCGCAATTTCAGCTGTAAGATCATCTTTAGTAGGACCAAGCCCGCCTGTAACAACAACAATATCAGCACGAGACGAGATCTCTTTTAAAACAGCTTGAATCTCTTTTTTATCGTCACCAACAATGTTGCATCTTTTTACTAACATTCCAATTTCGAGGAATTTTGAAGCAAGATAGGATGCATTTGTGTCAACTATATTTCCTGATATCAGCTCATCACCTGTAGAAACTATTTCTACTATCATTTAGATTTCTCCTGAAAATTTAATGCATTTAAAAAAACATTGCATGGTTAGAAGTGAAAAACGGAGGATTCTTTAATACTATGGGGGCTAATAATCTGTTTTTTTTAAACTTTTTAAAAAGAAACTCTCTTACGTTTTTCCTGTCCCAGCCATGGGGGTGTCTAAAATTGTAGTATAAAGACAAATCCCCTTCGTAAAATTGAGTCACCCTGAGATACGATGCTTCTTCACTGAACTTTGGCAAATTAAATATCGCAAGATTCATAAAATCTATAAAAGGAGCATGACGTAAAACATAGGCAAGTGTTTTTTCAGCGGAGGCTTCTGTTTCCTGAGGGGTACCAAAAAGAAGATAAACATAAGTTTTTATGCCAGCTTTTTTGCAGGCTTTAAGCACATTTGATGCTACGTCCAAGTCAATTCCTTTTTCCATTTTGTCTAAAACGGCCTGGTCTCCAGACTCAAGACCGAGGTTAAGCATAATACAACCTGATCTTCTTAATGCTTTCAGATAATCAAGATTTTGCAGCTCTTTTCTGATCCGTGCAAATCCGTACCAGGAAAAAGGCCTTTTGTTTTGTGACTTATTTTTTGCCAGGGCATTCATTAATGCAGGGGCAATCGCATTATCAATAAAATGCACATAATCCTGCTTATATTTTCCAGAAAGGCTTCTAAGATCGTTCAGTACTTCAGAAATTTTCACGGGCGTATATTGCGTTTTCTCAGCTTTCTCAGGGCAAAATTTACATTTTCGCCAATAACATCCCCTTGAAGTACTGAATGGAATAATTCTTCCAGGCGCAATATATGAATCCCATGGAACAAAATCAAAATTCGGAGTATATCTGCTTAAGTAATTTTCTTTTACCTTGCTTGCAGATAAGATTGCTCTTTCACCCTCCCCTTTTACAAAAATATCCACTAAGCCCAAAAAAGGATTATTAAAGTCCGGCATGCTCATCCATGTTGAAATAAGTCCTCCACCAAAAATTAATTTCTTATTTTTAAAATTATGTTTAACCCATCCTGCAAGCGCAAATGCAGTGAGTGCCTGGCTTAAATAACAAAGTGAAATACCTACATACTCAGACTCAGAGGCTTGTATCCGTTGTTTCAGACAAGCTTCAAAATAATCATAAAAAGGGTTTTCTTTAAAATTTTCAGAAGCAAGTAAAAGGTCCTTGCTTTTCACGGGAGAGAGCTTTTCATCCTTAAAATCAGCAAGGGTGAGTTTGAATCGTTTTGACAAGAGCGCAGAGTTTAAAAGTTTGTTAATATCAAAAAGCTTTTGTTTATATCTGTCAAGATTTTTATACAAGGAATAATTTTTTAAGGCCTCAATATTTTCCTGTCTGTGTGAAAGTGCCCTTTTTGTCCAACTTGACTCAGGCTTGATATCAGAATGAATCAGAAATAATAAGCCTTCAATATTAGCATCATAAACATGGTGCTCTATATTATGTTTTTTGAGCGCACCTGAAAGAAGAGCCAAGCCTCCTGGAGGTTCACAGGGCTTTACAACAGGAGGAAAAATTAAAATCATATTTGTTTCTATCACCATCACATAATAATTAGAACTAAAATTTTTAATATACAATTTCCTGATTTTTATTTCAATTCCTTCAATCAACTCATTTATTTATTATATTAAAACATAATAGCTTAATTGCGCCATTTACCCTTGACTTTACAGGAGAGTTATTATAATCCGTTAGTGTATATAAGTAGTTGTAAGATTTATGCTCGTATTTTAAAGGAGGTTTTAATGCAAGAGTTCCACCAGATAGTTGAGGCGCTTAGTAGCGCATTATGGGGAATTCCTACAATCCTGCTACTCGTTGGTGTTGGAATATTTATCTCTGTGGCAACAGCATTTATTCAGTTACGCAAATTTGGCTATACCTTATCTCTTATTTCAGGTAAATATGATGATCCGGATGATCCTGGTGAAATCTCTCATTTCCAAGCTTTGAATGCTTCTTTAACTGCAACGATTGGAGTAGGAAATATTGCCGGTGTTGGTACTGCCATAGCAATGGGAGGACCTGGTGCTCTTGTATGGATGTGGCTTACTGCCATTTTTGGAATGGGAATAAAATATGGAGAGTGCCTGCTTTCTCTCAAATATCGTGTTATTAATAAAAATGGAATAATTAGTGCCGGCCCCATGTATTACCTTGAAAGAGGCCTGAAACGAAAATGGTTAGGCGTCCTTTTTGCACTTTTTGCTGCTATTGCATCCTTAGGGATTGGTAACATGGTTCAGTCAAACTCTGTTGCTGAACCATTAGCCACATATTTTGCTATCCCTAAAGTAGCTACCGGTCTTGTTCTTGCATTTCTTGTATTCCTTGTTATTGTTGGCGGTATTAAGCGTATTGCTCAGGTAGCTAGTAAAATGGTGCCTATTGTAGCACTATATTATATCGTGGGCGCATTAATAGTTATCATAACAAACTTTGATCAGGTAGGGCTTGCTTTTAATATTATCTTCCATGATGCTTTTACCGGCACAGCAGCAACAGGTGGTTTCACTGGCGCTGCCCTGGCTTCTGCAATCAGATTTGGTATTGCCCGTGGAGTTTTCTCAAATGAAGCAGGATTGGGAAGTGCACCCATAGCCCATGGTGCAGCAAAGACTAGAGAACCTGTTCGTGAAGGCCTTGTAGCCATGCTTGGACCATTTATTGATACAATAGTTTTTTGTACCATGACAGCACTTGTGATTGTTCTTACCGGCGCCCATACCTATACCTCGGGAACAGGTGACGCCTACACAGGAGCAGTCCTTACTGCTAAAGCATTTGAGATGGGGCTGCCTGGACCCGGAGGCTACACTGTTGCAATCAGTATTATATTCTTTGCGCTTTCCGCGATAATAACCTGGTCTTATTATGGTGACAGATGTGTTGCCTATCTTTTCGGAGAAAAACTTGTTGTACCTTATAGATATTTATATTGCCTCCTTCTTCCGGCAGGTGCAGCAATGGACCTTAACACTGTATGGTTAATCGGGGACTGCATGAATGTTCTAATGATGTGGCCAAACCTTGTTGGTATTCTTTTCTTAACCCCGATTATTTTCCGTGAAACAAAAAAATATTTCAACGATCCAACTCGGATTCATCCTGATCGATTCCCTGTTGAGGAATAATTAACGATAATAGAAGCCCTGTCTATACAGGGCTTCTAACCTTGAAAATGCATAATCCTTTAAATAGTTCTAAAACACTAAGAATCCAAAAAATTACTTCTGTTACCCCCATTGGTAAAGCGATAACCCTTTATGAACCTCAAAATTTAAATAAATAATACAATGACAAAAAAAAAAGAGCTCCTTAAAATTTTTTTAGATCCAGATGAGGATGATGTGGTTCAAGATGTTACCAATATTAAACAGCATCTATATAAAGTTTCCAAACCTCTTTATCTTATAAATAATAAAAATTCTATACCTCAACTTAAAGCATATGTTCCCCCGCTTCCTCCTGAAAACCTTGGGGACGAGGACTTCAAAAAAAGGCATAACCTGAAATATGCATATATTGCCGGAGCCATGGCAAATGGTATTAGTTCTGTTAAAATGGTCCAGGCAATGGCAAACAATGGGATGACTGCTTTTTTTGGCGCAGGTGGACTTTCTATTGAAAGCATAGAAAAAGCGATTCTTGAATTAAAAGATACGTTAAAATCAAAAACTTTTGGATTTAACTTTATCCACTCACCCAATGACCCTGATCATGAGATGGCAGTGGCAAATCTCTATCTAAAACATAACATCAATCTTGTAAGCGCTGCTGCTTTCATGCGAATAACACTCCCTCTTGTTTATTATCGCATTAAAGGACTCTGTCAGGATTTAGATGGCAGAGTTGTAGCTCCGAATAAAATCATAGCTAAAGTATCAAGGGTTGAAGTTGCCAGGGAATTCTTCTCCCCTCCTCCTGAGAAACTTGTTAATCAACTCCTTGAAAAAGGGCTTATAACAGAAAAAGAAGCAGAGCTTTCAAAACAAATTCCCATGGCGCAAGATATCACTGCAGAAGCAGATTCCGGAGGACACACTGATAACAGACCTGCTCTTTCACTACTTCCAACAATGTTGTCACTTAAAAATAAATTTTCAAATAAATTCAATTTTCCTGATAAACTTTGTGTAGGACTCGCAGGAGGAATCGCGACACCTGAATCTGCTGCTGCTGCATTTCAAATGGGAGCAGGGTATATTCTTACAGGTTCCATAAATCAGCCTTGTATTGAAGCAGGCATTTCTGAACAGGCAAAAAAAATGCTGGCACAGGCTCAGCAAGCTGATGTAGCAATGGCACCCGCAGCAGACATGTTTGAGATAGGTGCAAGAGTGCAGGTTCTAAAAAGAGGTACAATGTTTGCCATAAGAGCTGAAAAACTCTATAATATTTACAAAAATTATCAGAATTTTGACGAGGTTCCGCAAAAAGACAGAGCTCAAATAGAAGAAAAATTCCTCATGGCAAGTTTTGATGAAAAATGGCTTGAGACAAAGGAATTTTTTACAAAAGCACGAAACTTAAAAGAAATTCAGAGAGCTGAAACAAATCCAAAACATAAAATGGCCCTTGTTTTCAGATCTTATTTAGGGCTTTCTTCTAAATGGGCAATTTATGGTGAAACAGAAAGATCAATTGATTATCAAATCTGGTGCGGCCCTGCTATCGGAGCGTTTAACCAATGGGTAAATGGAACATTCCTTGAAAGCCATGAAAACAGACAAGTTGTGGAAATAGCACTTAATCTTCTTTTGGGAGCTTCGGTCTGTATAAGAGGATCATGGCTTGTAAATCAAAATATTGACCTGCCAGCTGATGCTTTTTGTTTAAACCCTGTTTCAACTAATGAACTTACAAGGCTGATTTCTCAATAAGCTGGCATCTTCATAAATGTAAAAATATTGTCAAACCATTCCTCAACCAATGTAATTTATTCTGTTTTCCTGTAAAAACATATATTGTTAACCAAATTTTATTTCTGGAGGAAGGCTTTGCAGCTAGATAATTCTGTAGCAATAATTGGAATGGGGTGTATCTTCCCTAAAGCAAACGGTCTTGAAGAATACTGGCAATTACTTTTTAATGGACAGGATGCCATTACAGATATTCCTGAAAAAACTCATTTTGCAATAAAAGATTATTATGACGAAAATCCTCTGCGACCTGACCATATATACTGTAACCGTGGTGGGTTTATTCCCGCTGTTTCTTTTGATCCATCAAAATATGGAATCCCCCCAAATAATATCAACGCGACTGACACCTCCCAACTGCTTGGTCTCCTGGTTGCCGAAATGGCGTTGGAAGATGCAGGATATAACGTAAAAGATAATTTCCCCAACAAGAAAAGAACTAACATCATACTTGGTGTCACAGGTACTCAGGAACTTGTAATTCCATTAGGAGCGAGGCTTGGACACCCTTTCTGGAAAAATGCACTAAAAGATTCCGGTATTGACCAGAAAAAAAGCAAAGAGGTTATTAAAAGAATACAGAGTTATTATCCTGAATGGCAGGAAAATTCTTTTCCCGGACTTTTAGGAAATGTTGTTGCAGGTAGAATAGCCAACAAGCTTGACCTTGGCGGGACCAACAGCGTGATCGATGCCGCATGTGCAAGCTCACTAAGTGCAATAAACAGTTCAATTATGGAACTTGTCCAGGGCAAATGTGATATGTCGATAACAGGTGGTGTAGATGCTTTAAACGATATATTCATGCATATGTGCTTTTCAAAAACCGGTGTGCTTTCACGCACAAGTGATGCAAGACCATTTTCAAAAGACTCTGATGGAACTGTTTTAGGTGAAGGTGTTGGGATGATTGTACTTAAACGCCTTAAGGATGCAGAAAAAAATAAAGACAGAATATATGCAGTTATTAAAGGCATAGGTACATCAAGCGATGGAAATTCCGGCGGTATTTATGCACCTGATGCAGCAGGCCAGCAAAGAGCATTAGAGGCAGCATACAAAACAGCCTCAATTGATCCTTGCAGTGTAGAATCAATTGAAGCGCATGGCACCGGCACCAGAGTCGGTGACAAGATAGAATTTCAAGCTCTCAAGAATTTCCATTCAAATTTAGAAAAAACAAAATCTTATACTCAAACATGTGCAATAGGTTCAGTCAAATCAATGATAGGGCACGCAAAGGCTGCTGCCGGCATCGCAGGCCTTATTAAGACTGCTTTATCACTTTACCACAAAACTCACTTTCCTACTTTAAAAGCAGATATCCCTGACCCTGAACTTGATATTAACAATTCACCATTTTATCTTAATTCTTCTTCAAAACCCTGGATTCATGGAACTCAACAAAATAACAGTACCTTGGCTGTTCACCCAAGAAGAGCAGGAGTGAGCGCATTTGGCTTTGGAGGCAGCAATTTTCATGCTGTTTTAGAAGAATATAACCAATCAAAAGAACATGTATCATGGAACAAATCAGTACATATCGCTGCGTTCTCTGCAGACTATAAGGAAAAGCTTAAAACAGATATATCAAATTTCTTATCTGAAATCAGCGACGATCATAACCTTGACTCAAGAGGGAAAAACCAAAAGATTGCCTTTCATACAGCTCAATCACGGAACAATTTCTCAAGCCTTCATGAATTCAGACTTTTAATTGTAATCAATCAGGATGACAATCCTGTTGAATTAACTGAAAAAGCAATTAAACTGATTTCAATTGACAATAACGACAGCAATTCTTCGGCCAAGAATCAAAACATTTATTTTGAATCCAGTTCCATGGCGACTGGTGGACAAAATTGCAAAGTAGGATTTTTATTCCCGGGCCAGGGGAGCCAGTACACAACAATGGGAAGAGATCTTGTCTCAATCTTTCCTGAAGCAATGGATGCAGTCTCGCTTGCAGATCAATATTTTAAATCAGACCAAAATAATAATTTAAAACCTTTGCATGACTATATCTATCCCCTGCCGGAACATGTACAAAGCTCAGAAAATTCCGAACAAGAGCTTCGAAATACAAATATAGCACAACCTGCTCTTGGTGCGATAAGTCTTGCAATGACTAAAGTCCTTAAAAGATTCAACATCAATCCAGACGTAACCTGTGGTCATAGTTTTGGAGAACTTTGTGCATTAAATGCTGCCGGCCGTATAAACGATAATGCCTTTCTCAAACTTTCTGTTGCCAGAGGAAAATATATGGCGCAGGCTTCTAAACAATCTAGTGATTCAGGCAGCATGTTTGCAGTAAAAGCTCCAATAGATAAAATTGAGCAACTTATCCGGGATAATGATCTTAACCTTGTGCTTGCCAATAAAAATTCATATAATCAAGGTGTTATCTCCGGAAGCTCAGATGAAATTGATAAAGCTGTTAAAATCTTTAAAAAGAACAAAGTCCGGGGTATTAAACTTCCGGTTGCAGCAGCATTCCACTCTAACCTTGTTGAAAATGCTGCGCAACCTTTTGCAAACGATCTTAAAGACATCAATTTTAATAAAACACAAATCCCTGTGATGTCTAATACAAAAGGAACTCAATATCCTGCTGACAACAACAAAACTAAAGAAATACTTGGCAAACACCTTATAAATCCTGTAAATTTTATTCAAAATATTGAAACAATGCATAGCAGTGGTGTCTCAATATTTCTTGAAATAGGGCCTAAAACTGTTCTTACAGGACTTGTTAAATCAATACTAAAAAACCAGAATATAACTGCCCTATCCATGGATGCTACACCCGGGAATAAACCAGGATCAGGGCTCAGTGACCTTGCCCATATTTTAGCTAATCTTGCATCAAAAGGATGTAATGTTCACCTTACAAAGTGGGAAAACCCGTGCAAAGAAGCTGAAAAAAATAAAATGAACATTTTCCTCAATGGAGCTAATCCTAAACCCTCTGGAAAGTGTGACTTACCGCCATCTAAAATTATGGAACCTTCCCAAGGAAATGATATGAAGAAAGAACAAATTATTACTAAAGAAAAAAATTCTCCTGTGACAGTCCAAAGTCCTCAAATGCCCAATGAAGCGATGGCATTGATTCACAAAGGATTGGAATCAATGCAGCAACTTCAGA
>JAIOSM010000484.1 GCA_021107575.1 Desulfobacteraceae bacterium
GGTTGACCATATCCGGTAAGCCTTTAAAGGATCATGAGGAAGTGGTGGGACATGCAAGAGCCATTGATTTGATTTATGATCTGGTGGAAAACAACAATCCTTTTACGGAAAAAGAGTTGTTCTCCCTTCATAAGGCAGTGCAGATAAAGCAGGTTGTGGATGTATATAAGCCCATAGGCGGGTGGAAAAAAGAACCAAATTCAACTATTGCTGTTGTTGAAGATAAACAGGTTGTTTTTGAATATGCTCCACATGGTGATGTTACTTCGCTGATGGAGAATTGGTTCAAACTCTACCAAGAGACTGATCAGTCGCTTAAGCTTAATGATCAGAAACAGGCACTTACGGCATATGTGCAGCTACATGTGTCCTTTGTCAGGATTCATCCTTTTTTTGATGGAAATGGGCGTTTGGCAAGATTGATTGCTAATATTCCTGTGCTTAAATCAGGACTGCCTCCTATTATCATTCCACGGGAACAGCGTAAACAATACATTGATGCTTTGTCTGCTTATCATTTTACAGCAGGACAGATAAAGGTGGATGAGGAACTGCTGCCAAATCAGGATGCATTAAAACCTTTTTTCACATTTTGTGAACAGGCGTGGGGAGACTCCCTTGCCATTGTGGAAGATATGCAACAGAGGCAGCAATCAAGAAAAGAATAAAGAGATATGATCAAATATACAGAAGAGGATTATCTTTCATTATCTGCCCTTCAGCATATACTCTTTTGTAAGAGGCAGTGTGCATTGATTCATATTGAACAATTGTGGGTTGAAAATAAATTTACCGCAGAAGGTCGTATTATGCATGAAAGGGTGGACAGAGGAGATCAGACTGACAGAGGCAGGATAAAGGTTGAGTATGCCCTGCCTCTTAAATCAAGTATTCTTGGTGTTACCGGCAAGGCAGATGTGGTTGAGTTTCATTTAAAAGACAGCAAAGAAGGCTTGGAAAAACAGTGGATACCTTTTCCTGTGGAATATAAAAGAGGGAAACCCAAAAAGAATCTTTCAGATAAGGTGCAGCTTTGTGCACAAGCCTTGTGCCTTGAAGAAATGCTCTGTGTAAGAGTTGAAGCAGGCGCACTTTTTTATGGAAAAACAAGACGTCGCCTGGATGTGATTTTTGATGATAATTTGCGGGAGGTTACAATGAGAACATCTGAAGAACTTCATAGCATGATTTCTTATGGTATTACACCGCTGCCTCATTATACAAAAAAGTGTGATACCTGTTCTTTTTATAATTTATGTATGCCCAAGGCAATTGGGAAAAAAAGAAATGTATCATCATGGATAAGAAAAATGACAGATTAAGGCAAATTTAAGAAAAATGAAAAAACATCTAAATACACTTTTTGTGACTACCCAAGGTGCTTATTTATCAAAGGAAGGCCAGGCTGTTGTTATTAAAATTGAAAAAAAAGTAGCAATGAGACTTCCAATTCATACGATTGCCGGGATAGTCTGTTTTGGTGCAGTGAGTTGCAGCCCTTATTTGATGGGTTTTTGTGCTGAAAATGATGTATACATCAGTTTTTTGACAATTTATGGTAGATTCCTTGCAATGGTAAAAGGGCCGGTTTCTGGTAATGTTCTTCTAAGGCGTGAACAGTTCAGGATGGCGGATAATAAAGAAACTTGTGCTACAATAGCTGGAGCTGTATTGACCGGCAAGCTCACAAATAGCAGAACCGTTCTTGAAAGGGTAATACGTGATCATCAGGAAAAAGTCGATGAATTAAGGCTGAAAAAAGTATCTAACCGCCTTTCTTCATATATCAAAAAAGAGCTTCCATACGGGAATTTAAACAGACTGAGAGGTATTGAAGGGGATGCAGCACATCAATATTTTAGTGTTTTTGATGAGTTGATAATAGTTCAGAAAGAGGAGTTTTCTTTTACCGGAAGAAACAGGCGTCCACCCCTTGATAATATAAATTGCCTTCTTTCTTTTTTATATACGCTCCTCACTCATGATGTACGGTCGGCACTTGAATCTGTCGGTCTTGACCCGGCAGTAGGCTTTTTGCATCGTGATAGACCGGGAAGACCAGGATTAGCTCTTGATATCATGGAAGAATTCCGTCCTTTTCTTGCGGATAGGCTTGCTCTGTCTCTAATCAATTTACGCCAGGTTAGCCATCAAGGATTTACAACCAAAGAATCCGGCGCCATACATATGAATGATGAGACTCGGAAAATTGTTCTTACAGCATATCAAAAAAGAAAACAGGAAAGCCTGATTCATCCATTTATTGATGAAAAAGTTGAAATTGGTAATCTTTTCTTTATTCAGGTTCTTTTGTTAGCAAGATATATACGAGGAGATATAGATGGATATCCTCCGTTTATATGGAAATAAATTAAGGAGGTTTTGTGCTGGTTCTTGTGAGCTATGATGTTTCGACAGAAAAAAATGGTCAGAAAAGATTAAGACGTGTTGCAAAGGTGTGTAAGAACTATGGACAAAGAGTACAGTATTCTGTCTTTGAGTGTGTGGTTGATCCTGCTCAATGGACTCTCATGCGCCAGAATCTTATAAATGAAATTGAACCCGAACTGGATAGTTTAAGGTTTTATTTTCTTGGTTCAAATTGGAAAAGAAAGGTAGAGCATATTGGTGCAAAAGCTGCATTGGATATGGAAGGACCGTTGATTATTTGATATTCCCGCGAATGATAAGATGGTTTTATGTTAATAGCATCTATAATTATTATGTGTGGTGTTTTGAAAGGATATTTTTGTTATGGGCTCGCAGGTAAGTAAATAGTTGATAATTAAGAATAATTTAAGTTTTGATTGTATCTTTGCAGAAATTGAAATTTTAATTAGAGACCTTCGCTCTTTGACAATTTGTTTTCCTATGATATTAAAATGTTACATATATAACAGTCACTCCCCCTGCGGGAGTGTGGATTGAAACATACAGGCCATTATTCATAGATCCCAGCCACTCAGGTCACTCCCCCTGCGGGAGTGTGGATTGAAACATAGGTGTTGAAGTCCTGCTCCATGTTTTTTTTAGTCACTCCCCCTGCGGGAGTGTGGATTGAAACTTTTTTTTAAAGTATTAATATCTATTGTTTTAAGTCACTCCCCCTGCGGGAGTGTGGATTGAAACC
>JAIOSM010000175.1 GCA_021107575.1 Desulfobacteraceae bacterium
GAAGCTTTTGAATAAGGCAAGGGAAAAAAGTGAACAAATCATTGATGTACTGCATTATCCCCACAAAGGGAAAATAAAAAAACCTCGAACATACAGAAAAAGAGCTCGTAAAGATTTCTTATCAGTTGCAAAAAGTAAAAGGCTTTCAAAGAGCAAACGCCGGAAAATGATCCGAAAACAAATTGGCTATGTTTCCAGAAATTTAAAAACGATCAAAAGATTATCCAAAGTAAGTTCACTTACACTTCTTAATAAGCATCAATACAAGAACCTGCTTGTTATCCACGAACTGCTGCGCCAACAAAAATGGATGCATGAGCAACGTGTAAATAGGATCGATAACCGTATTGTAAGCATATCTCAACCCCACGTGAGACCGATCAAACGAGGTAAAGCCCATGCTTCAACAGAATTTGGCGCTAAGATTTCAGCCAGTCTTGTTAATGGATATTGTTTTTTAGATCGCCTTGACTGGAACAACTATAATGAGTCAGGCGACCTGGAGGGTCAGATTGAAGCATATAGAAAACGATTTGGCTTTTACCCATCATCTGTCCATGCAGATAAGATATACAGGAATCGAAACAATATAAAATTTTGCAAGGACCATGGAATTCGACTATCAGGACCAAGGCTCGGTCGTCCCCCGAAATTATTATCAAAGAAACACCAGCAGCAAAAGCAGTCCCGGCAGGATGAAATTGATCGAATCCCGATTGAGGGTAAGTTCGGTCAGGCAAAGCGCCGATTCAGTTTATCAAGGATCATGTGTAAATTGGCAAAAACATCAGAAACAGCAATTGCTATAATCTTTTTAGTGATGAATCTTGAGAAAATGTTGAAGGTTCTTCTTTTATTTTTTTCTGATTGCTGGGATATTATACTTTTATGCTTAAATTGTCTAAAACTAGAGAAAAAAAGTATCAGTCAATTGCGGATCATTGATGTTCAAATTTAATAATTTCAAAATAACAGGCATATCCTGAATTGTTCAGGAAACTCTAAATACGCATTGGATGCCTTTATACGCGGCGCGGTGCTATTGTTGTCGTATCTCTCGATGGTTATGCTTTTATCGACGGCTATGTTCTCGACATAATCGTCCGTGGCGTCATTGTCATCGTCCATAATCTTGATAGTATCACTGTTGTTGACAGCACCGACAGCATATGAAATTGTTCTCCAGGGGTTGCCTTCACTGCCAGTACCCGTGGAGTTGTCTCCGGCAGGGCTGACATAATAGTTGTCGGCATAGATGTTTGTTGCCATAACGGGCAGGATAAATAATGAAAGACCCAAAACGATTAATGCGGCAAAAATTCCCTTTTTCCACATATTTTCCTCCCTTTCCTACCATAATAATAGATAATGATAGAATAAGTAAACGTTTTTTGTCAAGAGATATATATAAGAAAATTTTTATAATGCTGAAATGTCCCCGATGAATTATATAGGAGTTGACTGCCATATTTCAACTTTAGAATTTGCAGTGGTTAATGAAAGGAGAACCATTACCCGGGATAGGTCCGAACCTCTTTTTTTGTAGAAAAAATAGGTAGATTCGAATTTTCCTTCATTTTTTGCTTGAATGATTTAAGATAAAACCGATCGCTCGCTGTTTTTATATTATTACAATATGCTATTGCCTGAATCTTTTAATTTGGAGGCCTTTCATTATTTTATAGTGCTTATCATTTCCCGTGAGGATTGGATTGCCCGAAGCAATGGCAGTCGCTCCAATAAGCGCATCAGCCAATTGTATTGAATGGCTGAGAAAATGTTGTTCTACATAAAACATTGCTTTGGCAGATATATCTTCAGAAATATAGAGAATTTGTGCATTCCAAATACGTAAAGCTTTGCGAAGATTATTTAATTCCTTTTTATCTCTCATCCCTTGAACAAGTTCCATATATGTTACAACAGAAATAAAGAAAATATTTGAATTTTCAATGATTTGATACGCTTTTTTATTTCCTTTTAAATACCATATAAGGACATCTGTATCGATGAGCATTTAGAACCTTCCTTTTCTTAAATTTCTAACATATTCATTTACATTATCAACAATAGTATTGTCTTTCCACATTCCAAATAATTCATTTTTTTCTGTTTTGTTCTTATCTTCCTGATAGGGAATAAGCTTAGCGCAGGGCTTCCCCCGGAAAGTGATAATAACTTCTTCACCTCTACTGACAGTATCAATTAGCTCTTTTGAGTGGAATCTCAAATCTTTTGCAGTAGCCTTCATGGTACCTCCTAATGTATTAAGTTCACACTTAGAAGTATAAACTCTACTGCAACTCGAGTCAACTATAATTTTCTATAACAATGTTATTTGTGCCTGTACCGAGTTGTTTTTGCGGATTCTATAATCAAGAATGTGAGGGGACATATTAAGAAGTTCAAGCAATACCTTAGTAGAGCCAGTTGGTATCCTTTTCCCTTGTTCCCATTGCCTGACAGAGGACGGGCTGACATTTAATAATTGAGCAAATACTGTTTGGCTTAAATGTCTTTTTTTTCTAATCTTTTTTATTTGTACAGATGTAATTATAACTTCAGGAATTTTGATTCCGAGCGCGTTAAGCTCTTTTTGTGTAAATGAGGAATCAAGCCCAGATTCAAACATATCTTGAACAGTTGTTCCAATTGCTTCTTTTATTGATTTTCTCATTTGATATCCTCCAAATTAAATAAAACTTTTGTTGATATAGCTTTAGCGAGTTGTTTAGAATCTAATGATAAAAGATCATTCGCTAATTTTTTAAAATACCCTAACTCGTTTTTGCTAATATTGCTTTTTTCATTTTTCCTAAACCCAAAAATAAATAATGCTATGTCCTCAGCTTTAAAAGCAATGATCGTTCTGTAGCTGGAGCTTTTACCGCTATGTTTACTCTTAACTCGTACTTTGAATAAATGACCTCCTAAATCAACTGTTGACAATCCTGTTTCTAAATCATTTATAGCATCAAGTAAACTCTGATTGCTTAATTCCACCTTTTTAGCCCATTTTCTAAACCATTTGGTTGAAAGCCTATTCATAAATTATACTATATCACAATGTGATACGATTTTTCAAGATGTATTTATAAAAAATTATTTTATGGTGTCAAGCCCTAACGCTTGCATCAGCCGATCCACCCGGAGGGAGGAACGATCGGCGGGTGGATCTGGTCTGAATGCTGTTGTCGGCTGATTTTAATTTTTGGACTAATTCTTGGTGCATTCGTTTAATCATTTATTATTCATCTTTTTTTGTTCCGCTGTGTTTATCATTCTTACCAGATTGTTGAATAATAATTCAAGCATGGTATTATGAAAATCATAGATCACTATCCTTCTGCGATCTTCTAAATAATTGACTCCTAATTTTCCTGCCATCTCTGCCAATGCACCAGGCAATTTCCCAAATGCTGCATCAACCAGTTTTGGGGTTACGTTTACAATGCCGACTAAGCCCTTACGGACTTGAAGAACAGCAGGATTCGATTTGAATATATTTTTGCCTTTTTCAATGACGTTAGGAATAGACTTCTCGTATGAAACGGATGCATCATCAAGTACCGATTGAGCTTCAGAATAATCGCTAAAAAGATCTCCAAAGAATATATCCTGATATCTATTGGCATATTCTCTTTCAAGTGCATAGCGTGGAATTGGAGCTTGAACAAAAATTTCCTCGACACTTGATGTGAAATTGCTAAAAGGAACAATAACTTCGGAAGGAAGTAACGGTTCTAATTCTTCAATATTAGGCCAACCTGCAATTGTGACGAGACTAGATTTTTCTTCCATAGCAATAAAAAGTTCACAGAAAAAGGATTGTAGACCCCAAACAGAAGCATATTCATCATTTTTTTGCCAATTGTCTGGCAAAAATTGAGAGAGAGAATCATTAGTGCTTTTATAGATTTTCTCGCTTCTTTCTTTTGCAATGATTTTTGTTCTTTTTAGAATAAATTCTGAATCTTGAATTTCATTATCTGATATTTGAGGAATAACAAATTGCTCAAGACCTGCTTGGAATGCAGACGCATAAAAAATTGCTTCAACATTATAACCTTCTTCTTTTGTTACTTTCGCTGCAATTTCAATAGCACATTTAAGCCCACTTAGAGTTCCAAGCTGAAATGCACCAATAACTCCCTTTTTCATAATTTATTCCTGAAAGTTAACCTCCATTTTTAATGATATTTCGTTTTAAGATTGCTGTGATGACTAAAATATCATTTATTAGCAAATAAGGTTTCTCTTAGTAATCTATAATTTAAGGTATTATTAATGTCAAACTAAAATTTTTTAATTTCTTGTGGTATCAATTGATTCAATGTGATTCCGATTATTTTTTTGAGTATTGGTTTGTTATCTTGTAAGCTTGTCTTTTTATAAATAAAGGATTTTATTAATGCTGCGGTTAGAGCTCCTGATTGGTTGGTTTCCAATGATCATCAGGACAAAAAGATTAAAAGAGCATATGTTTTATGATATATCTTTCAGAGTTTTTGGAGCTTAGGCAGATAAAGGGCAGGGGTCTTTTTGATCCTTGTCATGGGGAACCAACCAATCATGAGCGGCTATTTACAACATTTTTACTTTGTTCTTAGTTTACAAGCTTTGTTGCATGCAATTTTTAGCTCGGGCATCAAAATCTCACTGAAAGGTGAAGTTTGATTTTGTTGTTCCATTAGAGTAATATTTATCCATGAATTCAAGTATGGCTCAATTTATCGAAAATAAAATTCAATCCATATCTTTACAGAATGAACCTGAAATTAAAATATGGTGCTGTAAAATATCTTCAATTTTAGCGATACTGTTTTGTGCAGAAAAATATCATAATTTTGCTCATGGCGATGT
Source organism: Desulfobacteraceae bacterium (assembly GCA_021107575.1). Classification (GTDB taxonomy): domain Bacteria; phylum Desulfobacterota; class Desulfobacteria; order Desulfobacterales; family Desulfobacteraceae; genus JAIOSM01. The sequence goes on from JAIOSM010000175.1 coordinate 4,864, forward strand.
CATGGTCAGGAATAAAACAATTGAGAAGCATGATTTTTTAGTAACCTTTCTCTCTGAGCTTGAACTGAAAACTTTAAATAAATTTAAGAGCCTTAAAAAGCAGCTGGAATGGCTTTCCGGCAGATTTTTATTAAAGAGTTGCCTTGTTTCAATTGTTGATAGTATCAATGAATTGCAAAATATTGTAGTTGCCTATGGAAAAGAAGGCGCCCCGTTTTTACCGGAGTTTCCTGATATTAAGATATCCCTTTCCCATTCAGGAGATTATGCAGCAGTTGCTGTCTGTACAAAGGAGAATGTTGATATTGGTGTTGATATCGAACAGGTTGGAGAAAAGCCGGATAAAAATTTTTTAAAAATTGCTTTTACTCAAAAAGAGATCATCAGTATGGATGATATAGTTGAAGATATATTAAAAAAATGGACTGCCAAGGAGGCATTTTTAAAATATATTAAAAAGGGTTTTAATGAAAGTCTTCATAAAGTTGAAGTTATTGGAGAAAGGGTTTTTTATAATCAGGAAGAAGCTCAAGTCACTGTTTTTTCAAAAATAATCGATAATAATTATGTTCTTTCTTTGGTAACAGGAGAGCACATAAGCTTATAACCTACTCATCATGATTAAAAATATATCCCACCGAACGCATACTTTTGAAAAATTTTGGTTTTTTAGGATTTTTTTCAAAATATTTTCTAAATCTTACAAGAAAGTTATCAACAGTTCTTGTTGAAGTATCACTTGAATAGCCCCAGCCAGCTTTTAGGAGCTTTTTCCTTGAAAGGGGTTTGCCTATGTTATTTATAAATATTTTAAGGAGTATTACTTCCTGATCTGTAAGAGTTATTTCTCCTGCTTTGCATTGTGCTTTATAAGTTATAAAGTCAATTTCATTCTCACCAAAGTTATATTTTTCCCCTGTGAACAAATCGTCTTTTTCATTGTGATACCAGTTTTGTTTTGTAAGAAGGCGTTCAATCCTTAAAAGAAATTCATCTAAGTCAAAGGGTTTTGAAAGATAGTCATCAACACCAAAACGGAGGCCTTTTATTTTATCTTTGGCATTACCTTTAGCTGAAAGGATCAGTACAGGAATCTTTTCATCTGTATTTCTTATATGCTTTAAGACTGAGTAGCCATCCATGACAGGCAGCATTATATCAAGAACAATCAGGCTCGGATGCCATGCTTGCCATTGTTCAAGACCTGTAAGCCCGTCCTTTGCAATTTTTACATCATATCCCTGTAGTTTTAAATTAAGCTTGAGACCATCTGCTATATGTTTTTCATCTTCTATGACCAGAATGCGTTTTTTTTCAGAAGTTTCCATAAAAAATTCCTTATTGAATCATCAGGGTTTATTTTTGGGATTATGAGTGTGAATGTGGAGCCTTTGCCAGGACCCTTACTGGATGACGTAACCTTCCAGTCATGAATTCTTGCAATATTGAAGACAAGGTAAAGCCCTAAACCGCTGCCTTCCACCTCTCCTTTCTCTCCTCTTTTTGACTGATAAAATTTTCTGAATACTTTTTTTATTTCTTTTTTTTCTATCCCAATACCATTGTCAGTAAAATCGATCATAATCTTGTGTTTCAGGTAATGAAATTTAATTTTTACACATGGGCTTTCAGATTCATTATATTTTATTGCATTGGAAATAATATTCATGAGTAACATTTCAAATAAAAAGACATTGACAGGGCAAATAAATTTTTCTTTTTTGGGGTTGTCAATTGATATTTTACAATTGTGAAAAAGCGTGGCATTTTTTTTACAGAAATTTTCAAGAAGTTCAGTCGGGCTTCCATCTGATAATTCAGATCCATAACTTCGGCTCTCAATTTTTGCAAGGTTTAAAATACTATTTATACTTTTAGTGAGTTTATTTATATCTTCCAACATATACTCGCTGTATTTTTTTATATCTTTGGTGTCAAGGTCGTGTTTTGTAAAAGTTTCAAGGTAGATTTTTAGAGATGTTACCGGTGTTTTAAGCTCATGGGTAAAATTATAGATAAAATTATGCTGGAGCCTGAAAAGATCAACTGTTTTTTGATAATATATATAGGCAAGTAAAATTCCTGTAAGTACAACTGTAATAAGAGCAGTCAGAACAAGAATGATCATTCCGGTTTTTGACGGGAAGATAAGTTCAGGGTTTATATTGAATTTTTTTACTACTATTTCAAGTCCAGCAGTAATTTCCATGTACCATTGAACTGTGATAAGCAAAGAAGCAGCTAAGGCCAGAATGGAGCAGGTGAAAATAAAAAGAGGGTGAAGATACCATCTTGAAGGGTTAAATATCTGCATTGTTAATTTTCCATCATTGACTGTCCTGAATTAACTGTCAGGGCATGGCTGAACAGGTATTTTGATTGTAAATTTGATACCATTTCCTTCTGAGCTTTCACACTCAATGCTTCCTTTCAGGGTTTGAGTTATCAGATTGAAAACAATTGACATGCCAAGACCGCATCCTCCCTGTCCCCGCATTGTTGTAAAGAATGGATCAAATATTTTCATACATTGATCATGGGACATCCCAACTCCATTATCTTTATAGACTATGTTTAAATAATCATCCTTAAGGTTGATTATCATATCAATTCTGCCTTTGTCTATCTTTTTAAAGCCATGGAAAAGTGAATTTGAGATCAAGTTGTTTAAAATTTGGTAAAAAGGACCCGGGAAAGAATTTATCTCAATATCATCAGAGCATGAGATCTTAATTGTGTGGTTTGTGTTTTTATATTTTGGCTTTAAGCTTAATAATACTCCTTCAATATACTCTTTCAGGTTAAAAACTCTGGGGTTTTCAACTGATTGGTCTACAGCAATTTGTTTGAAACTACTGATAAGTTCGGCTGCTCTTTCCATATTAATAAGCATGGAGTTGGAAATTTCTTCTATTATGTCAAGATAGGATTCCAGCTTACTTTTTTTCAAATCTCCTGATTCATATAATTTTTTTAATTCTTTTGTTTTTGTATCTAAAAATGATGCAGCAGTGACTCCTATGCCAACAGGAGTATTTATTTCATGTGCCACGCCTGCAACAAGTTCGCCTAAAGCTGCCATTTTTTCAGATTGTACAAGCTTGTCCCTGGTTTGATTAAGGGTATCCAGCGAAATTTTAAGTTCTTTGTTTGCTTTTTCAAGATTTGTTTGATATCGGCGTTTTTCTTTGATCAAATCTACGCGTTCAAAGGCTCTGTTTATGGCATGATATAGTACATTCATGTCCTGCATGGGTTTGATGATATAATTCCATGCACCAAGCCTGAGAGCTTCGACAGTGTCTGTGATATTCCCTGCACCCGAGATAATAATTATTGGTATATCAGGTTGTCTATGCCGCACAACATCAAGGACTTCAAGTCCGTCTATTCCAGGCATACGTAGATCACATAAGATCAGATCAGGCTTATCTTCTTCACACCTTTTAAGACCTTGACGGCCATCCTCAGCTTCAATTATTTTAAAACCATAGTCTTCCAGAAAACTTTTAGCACTCTTTCTGATGTATACTTCATCGTCAATAATAAGTATGGTTTTGGCATGGCTCATCTGTGGTCCCTGTAATAATAAATATATTTTACCCCATAAAAATTGTTTGGATGGTACTTGACAGTTCATCTACAGAAAGTGGTTTTTTAAGAAATTTTGTTATACCTGCCAGATCTATCTGTTCCTGATCTATTGCCTCTGCATAGCCACTGCAAAGAATAATCGGGATTGTGTTATTTATTTTTTGTAGTTCTTTCGCAAGTTCAATACCTGTTTTGTCAGGCATTGTTTGATCTGTAACTACAAGATCTATATTTTTGTGCTGTTTTTTAAAAAATTTCAGTGCATCAAGGCTTGAAGAAAAATCTTTTACTTTGTAACCAAGAGTTTCAAGTCCTTCTTTACACATTTCTACAATATTATGATTATCATCAATAAAAAGAATTTTTATCTTTTTGGTATTTTTTACAATAGGGCGCTTTGAACCATGTGTTTCTTGTTTTGTTTTTGTCTCATCAAGAGGAAACATGATTGTAAAAGAAGTCCCTTGGTTTAAAGAGCTTTTAACAAAAATTGAGCCCTTATGGGTTTTCACAATACTGTATACGGTTGCAAGCCCCAATCCTGTCCCTTTACCTTCATCTTTGGTTGTAAAGTAAGGGTCAAAAATTCGTTCCTGTGTTTTGTCATCCATGCCACAACCGGTATCTGAAACCGTAAGCGCAACGTATTTGTTTTCTGTTAAAGTGGGGTACTTGATTAAATCTTCTTTTGATAACAAGACTTCATGTAAAGACAGAGTAAGCTCACCGCCGGTCGCTTCCATGGCATGGAATGCATTGGTGCATAAATTCATAATGATCTGGTGTATCTGGGTTGGATCAGCTTCAACACGCCCGCAATTTCTGTCAATATCATCTATTATTTTTATTGTGGATGGTATGGAGCCTTTTAAGAGCTTTATAACTTCTTTTGCCACAGGATGAAGTTTGATTGATTTTTTCCCCTCTTCGCTGCTTCTGTTAAAGGCAAGAATCTGGCTTACAAGGTCCGCAGCCCGTAAAGCAGCTTTTTGAATTTTCTCACTATGTTTATATGCCTTGCTGTCAGGATCAACATCCATCATAGTCATTTCTGAATACCCTAAAACAGGGCTTAAAATATTATTAAGATCGTGGGCAATCCCGCCTGCCAGAGTTCCAATGGCTTCCATTTTTTGAGCATTCCGTAATTGTTTTTCAAGGTTGTGCCATCGTTGTTCAGCTTCTTTTTTTTCAGTAATGTCCAATAGAGAGACTGCTATTTTATCAATCCCCGGCAAAGTTGCTAATGTAATATAGGTATGTATCTTTTTTCTGTCTTTATTAGTAAATATAATTTCATGCTGGTCGGGTTTTAAAGTATTGCTTTTTTCCCTTTGTTCAATATATTTATTCATTATGTCTTTGTGCTCATCTGCAACAAAGTCATGCCATTTCTTTTCCCATTCTATTTCATTTTTTTTCAGGCCCACAATTTCACAAAACTTGGAATTTGCCATGGATATAGTATAGTCAGGTTCCAAAATTACAGCAGCTGTTCCAGTATGTTTAAATATTGCTTTATTTCTTTTTTCGCTTTCTTCAAGTTCTTTGGTTCTTTCCATTACAAGTTCTTCAAGGCGTTCCTGATAAATTTTATTTTCTTTTTTTAGGCTGCTTTCTCCAAGACATTTTGTAACAGAATGGTATAGGACATTCATATCTTCTATGGGTTTTAAGATATAATCCCATGCACCAAGGTGAAGGGCCTCAACTACAGCCGAGATATTGCCGGTTCCCGAGGCTACAATCAACGGGGTGTCCGGGGATTGTTTTTTGATTTCTTTCAGTACCTCCAGTCCGTTCATCTCCGGCATTCTTAGATCAAGCAGAATCAAGTCAATCTCGTTTGAATTGAAAATTTCAAGTCCTTTTTTCCCATTTTCTGCTTCGAACACAATGAACCCAAAATCTTCTAAATATGACCTCATGCTTTGTCTGATATAGGATTCATCATCAATGGTTAAAATAACTTTGCCTACATTGTTGTTCATTAAGAGTACTTTATCCTTTCAACTATTTCAGCCTTGCGATTTTGTGTCTTTAATTTTATATAATCTTGAATAATTAAGGTTCTGTCAAGCTTTAATCAAGCTTAATTATACTAATAGCAATGTTTCTATTATTTTAAGAAAAGAAATAAGCATGGCATGTAAAAAGAGTAGAAATAGTTTCGCGAATTAATATTTTGGCTCCCCAGCACGGACTTGAACCGCGGACCCATTGGTTAACAGCCAATTGCTCTGCCAACTGAGCTACTGGGGAGCATGTCAAAAAGACCTTTAGTTTTTATATCAGTGACATGGTTTTGTCAAGAAAAAAATAAAAAAAATTGACATAATCTCTTTTTAGAATTAATATTATATAAAGCTTAACTATAAGGGAAGGAGGTGTCCATGGGAATGAATTCCATACAAAATCCGGGTCAAAGTCAATATACAACCCCCCAAACCGCTAAATCGTCCCAAATAGATCAGGCTGTAGTTGCAAAACAGAACCAGAAAGCAGCTGAGACTGATTTAACTCAGCAAACTGCAAATCAAGTTCAGGAAGCCTTTAAGCTTAATATCAGTCAGGAAGCTGCGGAAATGTCCAGAGCTTCTGGCAAAGTTGAGAGAGCGGATGAAGATGTTCAATATAAGGTCGAAATGGAACAGGAACGCCCAAAACCGGTTCAAACCCCTTATATAGAGCAGGAAACCAGCCAGATTGTGAATATTGTTGCTTAAGCATTAGATCAATTGGGCAAAGAGAGTGTATAAAATGGTGGCAATAAATAATACAAATAGTGTATCTATAAATTCCCAGTATAGTTTTGCCAACAATTCTGACACTGCTTCTGCTACTTCCAAAAAAACATCTGACAAAGCAGAAAGTTCTGAAAACAAGATAGACACTTCCAGGCAGAGATTTCAATTAAAACAGGATTATGTTGATAAGCAGGCAGATCTAAAGCAGAATCATACAAAAAAGAAACAGAAGCTTGACCAGCAATATTTTCAGGCAAAACAGAGGCTTCAGACAGAATTCAAGCAGGATTCTTTAGACATAAGCTTATATGCATGATCAACTTAAAACTTATCTGTTAGGAGCTTGACATAGGTTGTATTTATTATGGTAAAAGAAGAAGGTGTGGTAACGAGTGCTTCTCAATCAACAGCCTGGGTTAAGACTGTTAGAACCTCTGCATGCGATGCTTGTAAAGCTAAGGATAATTGTGAAATTCTAAACAGTAAAGATTCAATGCATTTTGAGGTTAGAAATATTTTAAATGCAGGTAAAGGGGATCGTGTTGTTGTTGGGGTACAGACCAGACCTTTACTTGTCCTGACATTTATGCTCTATGTTTTCCCCATTTTTCTTTTACTTATAGGTGCTGTTGCAGGCAAAAATTTAGCCTTTCTTTTAAAAACAGATCAAAATTTAACTTCCATCTTGTTTGGTTTCATCTTATTTTTTATAGCAGTTTTTATTATTAAAAAAATCAATAATAACGTTGCTAAAAATCAGAAGTACAGACCTTTCCTTGTTAAAATTTTAAAGAAAAATAACAGTTAGTTGTACCACGATTATGAAGTGCTTGTATTTTTTTTCTTGATAATCTAAATTTTTTATTATATGACTCTACTGTGTTGTAGCCTTGCTTGTGCAAAGGTCAAACTCTAATATTATGAGGGAGTAGTATGACATCACAACCTAATCTAAAAATTTCCATATTGGTAATGATTGCTCTTTTTGTCGCGGGAATTGTTTGCTATGCGGTCTTTAGCCCCACTGAACCTGGGGAACCTGTGCGATTAATGTTTCAAAATAAAGCTGGTAAAGTTTTATTTAAACATAGTGGTCATATTGAAGACTATGGCTATGAATGTATAGATTGCCACCATAATCTTGAAGATGATGACATCTATAATTGCAGCGAATGTCATGAGGACACAGGTGATGATGATATGCCTGGCAGATCTGATGCGTTCCATTTGCAATGTCAAGGATGTCATGAAGATTTAGGAGCAGGTCCGGTGGAATGTAATTCATGCCATGCACCATGATTTATAGATATATAAACAGCGTGGTTAAAATTTTACAAAATGAGGACGAAAAATGATTAAACGACCTTTTATAGGGTTATTTCAACCTAAGCTGAAATATGATTTGTTAGAGGCAGATCCTAAAGAACCGGAAGTCGTTCCTGTACCATCCAATATTTTACTTTTATTGAATGATTCTTTGGACAGCTCAAAAATTACTTTTATTAAAAAAGGGGATCAGGTTAAAAAAGGAGAGAAACTTTTCCTTTACAAAGAAAGCACAGAGCATGTGATTTCATCGGTTTCCGGAGTAATAAAAAGAGTTGAGTCCTATGCCGGGGAATTTGGTAATATTAAAACCAGCATAGTAATAGGGAATGAAAACAATGATGATTTTGTTAATGATTTTAAAGAGCACGCAGATAAGTTTGAACTTGATGCTGCAGCTAAATTTTTAAAATTATTACCCGGTGCCCCCCCCCTCGAAATACTTGCTGATCCGGCACACAAGATACATACTCTTGTAATTTCAGGTGTTGATGAGGATATTTCATCAACAGTAAGACAGTATTTTTTGACAACTGAATCAGCGGATTTAAAAGAGGGTATCCAAATTCTTAAAAAATTGACTCAGATACCTAAGATAATCTTAACTGTGCCCGAAGGCATTAGTGTTGATACTGAAATTTCCGGGATGCAGGTGTTTAATATATCACCCGTTTACCCTGATGCTCTTCCTAAAATGATAATGAAAAATCAGCTTTCCACCATAGTGCCCCAGGGTAAAACATGTGAAGATATGGGAGTATGCTTTATTAGCAGTGAAGCAGTTGTTTCCATTGCAAAAGCTTACAGGGATAAGAGCATTCATTTTGAAAAAATAGTATGTGTAACAGGAAAAGATGGTGTACGAAAGCGTATGAAAGTGTTGATAGGTACCCCTGTTATATCAATTTTAAAGCAGCTTAATATTCACACAAATGAGAATGACAGAATTGTAATAGGCGGACCTTTTAACGGCTTTTCAACTTTTACAGTCTATCATCCTGTCGGACCTTGCATGGACTCAATAATTGTTCAGGACTCTGGTTCCATACCTTATGTGTCAGATTCTGCGTGTATCAATTGTGGAAAATGTATAAAGATATGTCCCGCAAATATTCCTGTAAATCTTCTGGTACGTCAGCTTGCAGCAAACTTATTCGAAGATGCTGAAGAAAAATTTGATCTTGAAGCATGCATTGAATGTGGTTTATGTAGTTATGTCTGTACAGCAAAAATACCAATATTTCAATATATAAGGCTCGGGAAACACGAGCTTTTAAAAATAAAAGCTGAAGTTGAAACGGAGGGTGCAAATGCCTAATAGAGTAAAACTTACAGTGTCTCACGCTCCATTCTGGCATGATGGAGACTCAGTTTGCAAAATGAACCTTACTATAATACTTGCAGCAATGCCTGCTGTTATTTTTGGTATTGTTCAGTTTGGTATCCCAGCCCTTGGAGTTATATTGCTTGCTGTATCATGCAGTATGTTCTTTGAACTTATGATGAACTTTGCAACAAAAAGATCGCTTTCCATTGGAGATTTTGATGCAGCACTCATAGGCTTGCTTTTTGGTATGATGCTTCCGGCCACAACTCCCTGGTGGGTTGTTGTTACGGGAGTTTTTGTTGCCATTGTTATAGGTAAACAAATATATGGAGGGCTTGGTGCAAATCCTTTTAATCCGGTCCTTATTGGGGTTGCAATATTGATGGTTTCATGGCCTGGATATTTTGATTTTGATGGAGCTCTTCTAAATTATGAGTTTAGTCATGAGGCTCTTGCTCCGCTTGCTGCTTTGAAACATCAGGGTGTGGCTGCTGTTGATTTTTTTTCTACGACACAGCTTCTAATGGGGCAACAGACAGGTGCAATCGGTTCTACATTTGGACTTGGCCTTATTATAGGCGGTATTTTTTTGATACTAAGAGGGTGTATCAAATGGGAAATAACAATTGCCTATATTGCAGGGATTATCATTACCGCCTTGATATTTAATCTGTCAGATTCGGGAACCTATGCAGGTCCCATGTTTCATCTTTTTGCAGGATATACACTATTTGGAGCAATATTCTTAGCTACTGAAAACTCATCATCTCCGGTCAATACAATTCCAATGTTGATTTATGGATTTCTTGGAGGTTTAATGGTTATTCTTATAAGAAATCTTGGCGTTTATCCGGATGGAACAGTATTTGCCATTTTGATAATAAATCTTATTAATCCACTCATTGACTATATCAGACCTAAAGCTCTGGGAAGGGGTGTGAACAATGCGTGAAATGATAAAAATGGTTTTGGTACTAACTGTTATAACAGCTGTTTCAGGCGGTATCCTTTCTGTTCTTAAAACAAGTACTGAAGAGAGAATAGAAGGTCAGATTTTAAAATTTCAAAAAGCTCCTGCAATAGCAGATATTTTTGATACTGCTACAAATGACCCTTTAAAAGACCGATTTAAAATTTTATTTGAAGATGAAGAAATCACATTTTTCCCTGGCAAGCTTGAAGATGGTTCAAAAGCTGTGGCTTTTGAGGCAAAGGGAGGCGGGTTTGGAGGAGATGTTGGATTAATGGTTGGTATTGATCTTGAATCAGATAAAATCATAAAAGCAAGAGTTACCACCCATAGTGAAACACCGGGCATTGGTTCGAGAATTAAAGATGATCCTGCAGCCTTTTTATCACAGTTTGCCGGAATGGGATTTGACTCAAATTTTAAGACTAAAAACGACGGTGGAGATATTGATGCTCTGTCTGGCGCTACTGTAACTTCGAAAGGTGTTTGTATTGCAGCCGCTCAGGTAAAACAACTTTATTTGAAGCTTAAACCACAAATTCTAAATAAAATGAAATAAGACTAATTAGGAGAATATAAGTTATGGCACAATCCATAGCAAAAGAATTTACCAAGGGATTATGGACAGAGATAGCTCCTTTTAGAATAGTTTTAGGGTTATGTCCAATTCTTGCTGTGACCAAAACAGTTGAAAATGGGATTGGCATGGGACTTGCCACTACATTTGTTCTGGTTTTTTCCAATTTTTTTGTATCCCTGTTCAGAAATATCATCCCTGCCAAAGTTAGAATTCCTTGTTTTATTGTAATCATTGCTACTTTTGTAACAATTGTTGAGCTTTTAATGCAGGCATATACTTACCCGCTTTTTTTAAAGCTTGGAATTTTTATTCCACTTATTGTTGTAAACTGTATTGTACTTGGACGTGCAGAAGCCTTTGCAAGCAAAAACGCGCCTCACCTTTCAATAGCAGACGGGCTTGGCATGGGAATAGGATTTACATTGTCCCTTGCAGTATTAAGCGCTGTAAGAGAGGTACTGGGAACCGGAGCAATTACATTCTATGAAACACCAATTGTATTATTCGGACCTGCATTTGAACCGTTTACATTCATGGTCGAAGCACCGGGCGCCTTTGTCTGCCTCGGATTACTGCTCTGCTTTATGAATCTTATACCGAAAAAATAAAAGGAGATAAAAATGGATCTTATTTTATTAGCTATAGGTTGTATTTTTGTAAATAATATTCTCCTTGCTCAATTCCTTGGTAACTGCCCATTCCTTGGTACATCAAACAAAATGGAAACAGCAGTGGGAATGTCCATGGCAGTAGTATTTGTATTGGTGATGGCAGGTGTTATCTCATGGATGGTTGATCATTACCTTTTAAAAACACTTGATATTGAATATTTGAGGACAGTTTCTTTTATACTGGTTATTGCATCTCTTGTTCAATTTGTAGAAATGTTTCTAAAAAAGAGTATACCGGCTCTTTATGCAGGACTTGGTATATTCCTCCCTTTAATAACAACCAATTGTGCTGTCATGGGTGTTTGTCTTATTAATATCAAAGAAGAATATACTTTTGTACAAGTCCTTGTGTCTTCATTCAGCTATGCTGTTGGTTTTGGACTTGCCCTGATTATTTTTGCAGGACTGAGGGAGAGAATAAATATTGCAAGAGTCCCAAAACCACTGCAGGACACATCAATAGGCTTGATTACAGCCGGAATACTTTCTTTATCTTTTTTTGCTTTTAAAGGCATGGTGTAAATAAAACATTTCAGGAGTTTATGTTATGATTGAATCTTTTCTGTTTATGCTTGGTATTGGCGCTGCCTGTAGTATTGTATTGAGCTTTGCTTCAAAAGTTTTTTATGTATATGAAGATCCAAAGATTGCTCTTGTTGAAGATAATCTTGAAGGTGCAAATTGTGGCGGATGCGGTTATACAGGATGCTCTGCGGCAGCACAAGCTGTTGTGGCAGGTCAGGCTTCTCCAACTGTATGTGTAATATCCTCAAGCCGGGAAAAAGTTGAAAACATTGCCGAAATTGTTGGGATGCCCATAGGAACGGCTGAAGCATCACTTTCATATAATATGTGTAATGGCGGATATCGTGCAACTGATAAATATAATTACCTTGGCGTTATGTCCTGTAAGGCAATGGAAATTGTGTTTGGCGGTAAACGTGATTGCCATATTGGATGTTTAGGATTGGGAGATTGCGTTAAAGCGTGTGCATTTGGTGCTCTTATTATTGGGAAAGAAGGTTTTCCTGTTGTCGATGATGATAAGTGTGTAGGGTGCGGAGCTTGTGAAAAAGCCTGCCCTAAAAATATCATTGAAGTAAGAACACTCTCTGAGAAACTATTAAAGATGAATCAGCAGAATGATCCCCTTGCTCCATGCTCCCAGACTTGCCCTGCTGAAATCGATATCCCACGATATATAGCACTTGCTAAAGCAGGGAAATATAAAGAAGCTGTGCAGGTAATAAGGATGAGAAACCCTCTTCCTCTGACATGTGGCAGGGTTTGCCCCCATCCATGCGAAGATGAATGCAGAAGAGGTATTGAAGATGAACCTGTATCAATTAACCAGATAAAACGTTTTGTTTCAGATTTTGAAATGGAATCTGGTTCACGTATACCCATAAAATGCGCCCCGGATACCGGTAAAAAAGTGGCAATAATTGGCAGCGGACCTTCTGGTATGAGTTGCGCATATTTTTTGAGAAGAATTGGGCATAAGGTATCTATCTTTGAAGCTATGCCTAAGCTTGGCGGTATGGTCAGATATGGAATCCCTGAATACAGGCTTCCTGATAAAGTACTTGACTGGGAACTGGACGGAATACTTAATCTTGGTATCAATGCTTTCACCCATGTCAGGTTTGGAAAGGACTTTGGCCTAGGCTCTCTTGTTGCTTCAGGTTATAGTGCCGTATTTATAGGGATTGGTGCATGGGAAGACTATGATTTGGGAATTGAGGGTGAAGACCTTGAAGGTTGTTTTACAGGAATTAATTTTCTTTCAAGAATATCCCAGGGTGAAAAACTTGAACTTGGAAAGACAGCCTGTGTAATAGGTGGTGGTAACACTGCTATTGATTGTGTAAGAACGCTTCTTAGAGCAGGACTTGAAAAAGTTTATCTGGTGTACAGGCGGACAAGAAAAGAAATGCCAGCCAATGAAGTTGAAATAGTTGCATCGGAAGAAGAGGGCATTGATTTTATTTTTCTTGCTGCCCCAACAAAGGTCGTTGGAAATGATGCAGGTCATGTAAGCAAACTTGAGTATTTAAAAATGGAACTTGGCGAACCTGACGATAGTGGCAGGCGCAGACCAGAACCTATTAAAGGTTCTGAGACATTGATTGATGTTGACACAGTTATTACAGCCATTGGACAATCACCCGAAGCTTCATTTAAAGACCAGAATCCCCATCGAAGGTTGACTGAACTTGAGCTTACAAGATGGAATACCATTGAGAATGATCCTGAAGTGTTAACTACTACAATTCCCTATGTGTTTACAGCCGGTGATGCTGCAACAGGACCTTCTCTGGTTGTAGAAGCAATCGGAGGCGGCAGGCGTGCCGCAAGATCAATAGATATGTTTTTAAAGGGGGAGAAGATCACTCCTGCGTCTGATTCGTTAAGACAAAAGCGCATACGCGAATCTATTTTTGAAGAAGTTAAGGGTATTGAGAAAATTAAAAGAGCAAAAATGCCTGAACTACCTGTTGAAAAAAGATTAGATTCATATGTGGAAGTTGATCTTGTTTTACCTGAAAAGGATGCTATCGCCGAAGCAAATCGTTGTTTGGATTGTTGCAGATTATGCTATAATCCAGATAAGCAGCAACCCTTTGTTTAGTTAAAACTGAGTTTAATCGAAATAGAAATTTTCGGGGCTGATGTCTATCATTAGCCCCTGTTTTTTTTTGCTTAGCCCCTCTCAAATTCGAATAAAGATTACTTTTTCACAAAAAGCCTGAGAATTGAACCAAATTAATTGATTCTGATGAGTTAATCATTTTTTTCTTGCTTTTATGAGCAATATTTACTATCAGAATAAAGAAAGATTGTTAAATCTTTTTCATATTTTAAGTAAAAAAATAAATATTAAGTATAGGATTATGATATAAGGTATGAATAAATTTTCCGGATTAACCATAACCGCTAAAATGACATTAGGTTACCTTCCCCTTGCACTGATTATTATTGGATTATCATTATATACGCTTTCAAGCCTGAATGAGCTTAGTGATATCAACAGAGGAATTGTCAATAGTAATATGGTCGTAATTGAAGCCTGTGATAATATGACTAATAGCTTGCTCGCCCAGGAAGCATATGGACAGCGATATCTGATTCTGAAAAGCGAAGAAATGATGACTCTGTTTTCAAAAAGAGATATAGAGTTTCGGAGGGTTTTAACGAGCCTGGCTGATATTTCTAAATCAGATGATGAAATAATAAAAAAAATAAGATTATTCCACAATAACTATAATATTCTTTATTTTGCTCTTTTTGAGCTTGAGGAAGAAAATCTTAAACAAGTCCAAAGAGCGGAACAAGAGAAAATAAAAAGAAATCTGGATATTCAGCTGGACCTGATACGAAACATGATGTTTGATACAAGAAAGAATCTTGAAGCAAAAACTATAGAGGCAAAAACTTTTAGTACAAAAGCTTTTTACGTAGTAGCTTTTTTCTCAATATTGGGTATTATTGTTGGAATAGGCACGGCTTTGCTAATAACCCGCAATGTCGCATATTCTATAAACCAGTTGAAACTCGCTGCTTTAAAATTTTCCCGACACCAGTTTAATTTTGTGCCTGATGTTAATGAAAATGATGAATTTGGGATGTTGGCACAGGCACTAACTTCTATGGCAGAGCAACTCTCGAAATTAAAAGTAATGGATATTGATACAAATCCTTTAACCAGGCTGCCTGGAGGTATGGCTATAGAGAATTATCTGCATCATAAGATTACCGGTAAAAAAGTTATAGCATTCTGTTTGCTGGATATTGACATTTTTAAATCATTTAATGACAGGTATGAATATGCAAGGGGTAATGATGTAATAAAATTTACAGGAGAAGTTATTCAGAGTATTGTAACTGAACAAATAGTCTCTGATTTTTTTGTCGGGCATATTGGTGGTGATGATTTTGTTACAATTTTTCCTTCTGACAGACACGAAGAAATTTGTAAAACAATAATAAATAAGTTTGATAAAAATATAATAAAGTTTTATGATAAGAAAGATCTTAAGCAAGGTTATATAGTATCAAAAACAAGACAGGGTACAATTAGCAAGTTCCCTGTCATGTCAATCTCAATTGCAGTTGTGATAAATAAAGACGATTTAAGCCTTAACAGTGTGAAAATCGGGGAGCTTGCAGCAGAGATAAAAGAGTACGCAAAAACATTTGAAGGAAGCGTTTATCTCACAGATCGTAGAAAATACTTTGATAAGTTAAAAATAGCAGGCCAGGAAAGTGACTCTAATGAAGAATGTGGCAAATAATACTTATATTCTGTTACTGATAATCTTGGTATTGATGTTTTCCCAAGCCTGTAGTACAAAGCAACCCGAGCCCGCCCCTTTTTTATCTTCCAATGATGCGCTGGAGAACTATGCCTTTAAAACTGAAATTGTACAGAGAGAAGAAAAGTTACCTGAGGATTCAGTTAAGAGTTCTTCTGATGAAGAGGGTTCAGAATTATTAATACAACTTGCTATGCTATATTCACATAGGAACAATCCAAACCCGGATTTTACAAAGGCGTTACAGTATTTTCATAAATATGCTTTAATAGAAGATCAAGTCAGTGTTGAATATACAGAAGCACTTTTAAGCTATATAGCTGAAAATGAATTAGCATATGATAGCCTGAATAATAAATACGATAAATTAAGAAAAGAAAAGAAGAAATTGGAAAAATCATATTCCAGGCTTGGTTCAAAAATACGGACAAAAGATCAGAGTCTTCAGGAGAAAGAGAGAACCATTCAGGAAAACAGGCAAGAAATCAAAGAGAAAAATGAAATAATTGAGAAGTTAAAAAAGCTTGATATTCAACTTGAAAAGCGAAGAGTAGAGTAATGGATAAATATCCTTTAATTGGAAAATTCGCATTACAAAACAAATTTATTACAAAGGGAGAGCTTGATAAAGCTTTATCTGCTTGTTCCGGGGATGAAAATAGCCTTGATGAAGAGTTAACCAACTATCTTGTGTACAATAAGCTTGTCTCTTCAAAAAATATTGAAAAATTTGTAGCATCAGCCAAAATTCTGGAGGTTAGGAAAAGCGAATTAAACTTTGGTAAAATAGCTATTAAAAAGGGTTTAATCAGTAAAAATAATTTAGAGTTTATGCTTGAGGAACAGGAGAATGATATTCTTAACAATAAGGAGCCAAGGCTTCTGGGCGATATGCTTATTGAGGCAGGTATAATTACAGATAATCAGCGCGAGTTGGTTGTAGAAGTTCAGAAAAATGATGAAAATGGACATTTATTACTTGAGCCTGTATTTGTTTCTAAAGGTCTGAAATTGCAAATGGCAGCAGATTTTTTATCGGCCTTTTTAATTAAAACAGAAAAGTTTTCGAAAAGTTGTACATTAAATGATATTAAGGACATCCTGCTTGATAAAGGTATCATTTTCGGGGTGGTTACGGATGAAATGATAGTAAGCTTTTTAAAATCACAAATATTCGAAAAAAAAACTTTTAGAGTTGCACGGGGTATCAAACCTGTTCAGGGAGAAGATGCTAAAATAGACTATTTTTTCAATACAAAATATTTAAAAGCAGGTGGAGTTGCCACAGATGGTCAAATTGATTTTAAAGATAGGGGCAAAATACCCCAGGTCGAAAAAGAAATGGTCTTAGCAAAGAAAATTCCGATGGTTGAAGCTTTAGCTGGTAAAAATTTATATGGAGAGGCAGTAATAGTAAAACCTGCGACTGATGTTAAGATAAAAATAGGTAAAGGGGCAAAGTTGTCAGCTAATGGGTTACAAGTATTGGCCGCAGTTAATGGGCACCCGAAGATATCATCCTCCCGGGAGATTTGTGTTGACGAAGAGTATATTATTAAAGGCAACGTGGATTATGAAACAGGACATATCGATTATGATGGCGATATAAGCATTAAAGGGTGTATTAAAAGTGGTTTTAAAGTTAAAGGGCACAATATAAAAGCTTTGGAGATTGACGATGGGACTATTGACGCCCAAGGGGATGTGAATATTTCAGATGGGATTATTAAAGGAGAAATATATGTCCAGGGAAATCTTTCTGCAAAATATATTCATAATTCCCATATTACCTGTATGGGGGATGTGGCTTCTGAAAAAGAAATAATAGATGCTACAATTGAGAATAGAGGAAAGTGTTCTGTTGTGAACGGGAAGATTATTTCTTCAAAAATAATTTCAAAGATGGGTGTATTTGCTAAGGATATCGGAACAGAAAAAGGCAAACCAAGTGCTATTCGAGTTGGCCATGATATATTTGTTGAAAAAGACCTGGCAAAAAATCAGATTGGTATTGATGCTTTTAATAAAGTGCTTGACTCGATGGTTGTAAAGCAAACAAAAAAGGAAGAAAAAAATAAGAAAATTCAAAAAGAAGTTAGTGAATACTCTGATGCTCTGGATAATTCTCAAATGTTACAACAAAAGATTATTGCTAAAATGGATTCTTTAAAGGATGATAGTGGTAAGATAGAATATCCGGAAGCAATAAAAGAAAAACTTACATTACTGCAAGAAGAAATCAAACAGGAGCAGGAGAAACTTGACCTTGCTTTTAAAATAAATCAGGGGTTGGAAAGGGAGATTAAGGAATTAGATCAGAAAATCGGGCAGCAGAAATTAAAAATTAAGAACCTGGAATTTGAAAGAGAAAGTTTGATTAAATGGCTGAGCAAAAATTCAGGCAAGGCTGTAATGATAGTTAATGGAGTTATAATGGCGAAAACGGTCATTTATGGGAAACATTCAAAAAAAGTGCTTGAAGAGGAATCTAAAAATGTTACAGTTAAGGAGGTCAGGGATACAAAACCAGGTGCCGGACCTGGTGCTTATAAAATAGAAACGACCAGTTAATTGTATTTTAGTTCAAACTTTACAGGGATTTTCACCCACATTTCTTCAGGCTCTCCATTTTTTATACCAGGTTCAAAAATCCATTTTTTAACGTTTTTAACAGCCTGGTTATCAAGTGATTTATAATTGCTTGACTTAAAAATCCACAAGTTAGAAACTCTCCCCTTTTTGGATACTTGTACCATTAGTTCAACTATACCTTCATATCCTCTTTTTCTAGCCCTGATAGGATATTGTGGCAAAGGATTATCTTTATATACAGGCTTTATAATTGTATTGAATTTTTTAATATCACTGAGGTTTTTTTTGTCTATAGCTTGCTTTTCAGCGGACTTATGTTCGATAACAGTTTTTTGTAAAGGCTCTGGTGAAATTTTTTGAGTGGGTTCAGGCTTATTCATTTTAGTTTGCAGGGGTTCAGGCTTAATTTTTGTTATTTGCCTGGGCTGAAGGGGCTTTGGTGTGATTGTTTTAATAATCTTTGGTACAGGTTTTTTTTTAATTTGTTTTCTCGGAGGATGTTTTTTTTTGGGTACCAATTCTTTATATGACATGGTTACTATAATTGACTTGGTTACAGTTAGGGCAGGTTTCTGTTTTTCTTGAAATAACATTGGTATTGAAACAAAGAAAATAAGGTGCAAACCTGTTGCAAGTAAAGCAGAGATCAGAAGTCGGTTCATCAGGGTTTAACCTTTGACTTCTGTCCCGGTGCATGTTCTGGCAAATTATTCATAGGGTCTGCCTGCAATGAGATTTTAGACAGCCCTGCCATTTTTATCTGGTCAAGAACTTCGAAAAGTCTTTGGTAAGAAATGTCTTTCTCGGCAAAAAGAAGAACCCCGGGGTTTTTTTGGCCTTTGGATTTTTGTTCAAGAAGGGGTGCAATATTTTTAAGGGCTGTAAGTTCATGACCGACATAGATTAAATCATTGTCCCTTATTGTAACAGACAGTATAAGGCTTTTTTCAGGTTTTGTAACTGATGAGACAGGTAATGTTACAGGCATTCCATGATGTACAGACATTGAAAGCATTGAGTAGATAAAAACAACAAGTAAAAGAAATACTATGTCCATCAAAGGCAGCATTTCAATCCTTGCTTTTTTAACAGGCAAACGTTTAATTCTCATTGTTTGCTCCTGTTATCAGTAAGTCGTGCTTCATGATCAATCTCAAAACTTGTTGTATATTTTTCAATTATTTTAACAGCTCTTTCAATGCGCGAATTAAAATAATTATACGGAAAGACAGTGATAATAGCTATGCTCAGCCCTGTAGCTGTTGTAATAAGTGCTTTTGCAATCCCTCCGGTTACCGCCTGGGGATTATCAATTCCAGAAGTTCCCAGCATATCAAAAGAATCAATAATACCTACTACTGTTCCAAGGATACCTAAAAGTGGTGCTATTGTGATTATTGTATCAAGAATATTCATGAATCTCTGCATGGAATAAATTTCATCTGCAGCAGCAAGTTCCATGGCTTTAATTGGTGAATAATCTCTGTGGAGAACACCGCTTAACAGTATTTTTGCAACATAGCTTTTGGACCCGGCTGCAATTTTTTTTACGCCGTCCCAATCTTCTTCATGGCACAATTGAAAAATTTTTTCAATTACTTCTCTGTTCCGTTTTATACTTACACCTATCCAGAAAAATAAACGTTCTATAATAATGGTAAGGGAACAGATTGAGCAAAGAAGCAAAGGGATCATAATCAGTCCTCCGCTTTTAAAAATTTCTATCATATCTTTAAACCTCCTGTTTTACTGATTCATTGGAACTATATTTTCTTTTTTTGAAAGAAAAACACATGGTTTGGATGAAATGGGATTTTCTTTTATATAGACATCAGTATTATAAACTTTTTTTATTAGTTTTTCAGTAATCACGTCTTCTGGCTTTCCTTTTGCCTGAATTGTCCTGGTTCCCTTGTTTATTAGAATTAATGTATCAGAATATTCGCTGGCAAGATTAATATCATGTAGAACTATTAACACAGCAATGCCAAGCTGCTCTTTCATTTGATTAATAAGGTTTAAAATCTGGGCCTGATGTGAAATGTCAAGATGGGATGTGGGTTCATCTAAAAGCAGCAGCACAGGTTCTTGTACCAAGGCCCTCGCAATTGAGACAAGCTGTTTTTCACCACCACTTATCTCATTAAATGGCACATCTTTTAACTCCATGGTATTGGTTAGTTCCAGATATTTATGAACTAAATCAATATCCTTTTGGGTTTCAAAGAACTGAAATTTTTTAAAATAAGGGAGCCGCCCCAGGAGTATATATTCTTCAACAGTCATATAAGCTGCATTTTGAAACTGCATTACTACTGCTGTTTTTGTTGATCGCTCTTTTAAAGATATGTTTTTTATTTCCTCCCCCTGCAACAGGATTTTTCCTTTTGCGGGACTGATTATGCTGGATATAGTCTTAAGAAGTGTGGTCTTGCCTGAGCCATTGGTTCCAAGAATGCTTACCATTTCACCTTTTGAGACAGTAAAATCGATATTCTGGAGTATACTTATATTGGTCTTGCTATATCCACAGGAAAGATTTTTGACCTCCAATATAGTCTTATTGGGTGTAGTCTCTCTCATAATCTCACCTGCTTTTGTCCAAGAATATAAATAAAAACAATCCCACCTATTATACCGGTAATGACACCAACAGGAAGCTCAAGGGGAGAAATAACAGTCCTTGCAAAAATATCACACATGATTAAAAAAGAGGCTCCTCCTAAAAAGGAACTGATAATAAGTATCCTGTGATCTGACCCAATCACCATGCGCATGAAATGAGGGATTATAAGTCCTACAAACATTATTATGCCTGCAACAGAGACACTTAAGCCTGTGAGAAGAGATGCAATAATAAAAAGAATTTTTTTTGTCTTTGCAGTATCCACTCCAAGAAGGGCTGCCTGTTCATCACCAAGGGCAAGGGCATTTAAGTTGTGGCAATGGAAAAGCGAGATAACAAGACCGGCCATTGAACCATAACATACAATTTTTATGAGTGTTATGTTTGGTTCATCAAGGGAGCCCATGATCCAGAAAACAATATTATGCAGGTCATCACTTTTGGATATGGCCATTAAGAGCATAACAAGAGAGGATGCAACAAAGCTTATCATGACACCTGTTAAAAGCATGGTGTTTGGCTTTAAAGCACCTCCTCTTATGCTTAAGGTATAAACCATAAATATAACCAGACCTGCTCCTGCAAAACCTGAAATCGGGTAGGCCATGATACCTATTTTTGTGTGCAGACTGAATACTATGGTAAGGCATACTCCCAGAGAAGCACCGCCGGAGATACCTAAGGTATACGGCTCCACAAGGGGATTTCTGAACATACCCTGGAGAAGTGTCCCGGCAAGACTTAAACTCCCTCCTATGGCAATGGCGATTATAATTCTGGGAAGCCGGATACCCATTAAAATACTATATTCTGCCGTTCCCTTGCCATTCAAAAGAATATCAATAATATCAGTAAGAGGAATTTTGGTACTGCCAATGGCTAAGCCTGATAAACTTGCAATAATCAAGATTATAACAAGTATAATTAAGGTCAGTATCCATTGTCTTATTTTTTTATCAAGCATTTATGTTTTTGTTTACTATTCTTTTAGTTTTGGTCTTTTAATTCAGGGTGAATTAAATGATAAAAATCCTTAAGCCCCCGGGCAAATATTATTGGGGTAGGGCTGCATACAATATCAGGGTCAAGAATATGGATTTCATTGTTCTTGCATGCTTTGAGGAATTTAAATTGCATCCATGCCTGTTTTTCAGTTTCTCCTGCTTTTTTAGATGATCCCATGGTAGCAATAAATATCACATCAGGGTTTTCCTGCAATACTTTTTCTCTGCTGAATACCCCATCTTTGGCATTAAGTGCAACATTTTTACCTCCTGCAAATTCAATATATTCATTTATAAATGAATCTTTACCTGCTGTTTTAAGAGGTTTCAGTCCTATCTGGATAAAAACTGTTCGTTTTTCAAGGTTTTTTATATTTGCTTTGATTCTTTCAACATCATGTTTTGCTTTTTCAACTATCTCAAGCGCTTTTTCATACCCGCCAATAAGTTTCCCAAGATCCAGAAGGAGTTGACATATTCCCATGAAATTTTTTGGTGTTGTGAGCTTTATTACATTTATTCCCTGTTTTTCTAATACTTTGATCTGTTTCTGTCGAGTCAAGGCATTGGCAACAACAAGGTCAGGTTTCAGAGAGATGATTTTTTCAACATTCATCTGCATAACAGTACCGATTATTTCTTTTGGCTTTGCTGTTTTTGGTATAATGCAATAGCTTGTAACGGCAATAAGTCTTTCTTGAGCATTAAGAAGATAAATCATATCTGTAATAACAGGACCTAAAGAGACAATCCTTTCAGGATATCTTTCAGAAGCAGTGCCAATACTCTGTAAAATGTAAAAATTAATAATCGCACAGGAAAACAAGAAGGCAAAAAATTTATATAGATTCATTTTCATATCAGATTATAGACCCTTGTGATATACACCATTAAAAAGTGCATTCAGAGCAATTTTAATCACAATAGGCATGTTTTGTTTATCATCATTAATTTCCTTTGTATCTTTCAAATTACAAGCACAAATTTCCAAAGCAATTGAATCGGACAATTTTTTAAAGGAGGAAATATCCTTAATCAGTCCTTTTTCATAATCATCGCTTAAAGAAAGCGCCATTTCCATAAACCCTGCATATCTCGGGTTAAGTAATAATTCTTCAACTTCCCCTGCAAATTGGTTTTTACTGCGCCCACAATCACATTCTTCCTTAGCAATAAGGCTGTATATTGTTATACTCCTTTTTTTAAGGCGCTGAAATATATTTCTTTGGGCAGTTATTCTATTCTGCC
>JAIOSM010000288.1 GCA_021107575.1 Desulfobacteraceae bacterium
GTTTGATCACTATCGAACCTGTTTCGGGAACATTTGCTTTGATTACAGGGTTTCTTCCAGCAAGAATAGTGTCAGGTTTTGCATTGTTTTTTGAGTTGAAAAGAGAAATAAGCTTATCAAGAGCAACCTGACTTAAGTTAAGCTGAGAGCCGAATTTATATGATTTGTGTTTTGTATAAAACATTTAGGAAAGATGGTTTTTTAAATAGTGTTCAATTTTTTTAATATCATCAGGGATATCAACTCCGGGAGCATCATACTCAGTTATGGATATTTTAATTTTAAACCCGGATTCCAATACTCTCAATTGTTCAAGCTTTTCAATATTTTCGTATTCTCCTGAATCAAGATTTGAAATTTTATCGAGGAAACTTTTCTTGTAAGCATAAAATCCAAGGTGTTTGTAATAATCAGGTTCAACATCATTATCCCTGGGATAGGGAATCTGTGCTCTTGAAAAGTAGATGGCAAAATTATTTTTATCAAAAATGACTTTTACATCTTTTGGGTTTGTGATTTCTTCTTTATTTCTGATTTTAAAGGCAAGTGTTGCCATCTCAATATCATTATTTGTTTCAAAGGGCAGGATTAATTCATTTAATACTTTAGAATTAAAGACCGGTTGATCACCCTGAATATTTACAACAATTTCATCCGGGTTAAGTCCTAAAATGGAAGCTGCTTCAGCAACTCTGTCTGTACCGGATCTTAGAGTGGCTGAAGTCATGACAACTTCTCCGTTAAAGCTTTTAACAGTATCAAATATTTGCTGGTTATCAGTTGCAATTATAACCTTTGAGATGCTCTCTGATTTGACTGCCTGCTCATAAACTCGCTGGATCATTGGTTTGCCGGAAATTTGTGCCAGGGGTTTCCCTTTAAATCTTGCTGATCCAAATCTTGATGGTATTATAGCTGTTGTCATAATTGTTTACCCAATAATTTTAAATATAACATAATAAATAATTGCGTAGGTTATGATAACACTTACAATATTAATGTGGGCGTTATTTTGGAAAAACAGTTTCCATCTGAAAAAAAACAGGGTTTTAAAACTGGTGATTTTAAAAGTTGGGAAAAATCTGTTAACCTGATCTATATAGTTTAAATAATCATCACCAAAGATCTCTTTTAAAGTTTTTTCTTCTCGCTTAACCCTGTTCACCATGTAGAAATAATAAAAGAGAGTATAGAAAATTATAAGCGAGATATTGCCTGTAAGAACAAGACCGCCCAGTATCAGAAAATATCTGCCAAGATACATGGGATTTCGGGTTATGGAGTATAAGCCTCGAATCGCTATTGTTTTTTGTTTGTCAAGGCTTGAAAAGCACCACACCTGAATAAACTCACCAAAAAAAGAAATAGCCATGCCATAGAAAAAATATTCTTTTTTGATTTGGAAGATTATAAATATGATAAAAGCTAAAGCTATAGGCAGTCTTGCCTTTACTAAAACTTTTCTTGTTTTTTCATTATTAAACACATCATGAATGCGTTGAAAAGGATTTGCCATTAACTGCTCCTTTGTCTGTTTTTAATCTGATTCCGGGCTAATTTTTTTCTTTTATTTTTACGATGTCTTTCAAGCATATATCCTTTGAGAAACCATAGCCTGCGGTTTTTATTTAGTGTTGCAAGTTTTTCAATTTTTGACTTATCAAGTGTTTCCGGGCTCATCTTTATCCAGTATTTATAAACGCCGGAGATATCAACTGATTTTAAAAGGTTTTTTAAATAGTCTCCTGGAATAAAATCTAAGGTCAGGTAGGATTGAAAATCAATGATTATGGGTTTGTTTTCTTCAGAAATAATAACATTGGACCCGGTTCTTGTATCCAAATGTACAATGCCATAAGAATGCATTTCTGTAACAGCTTTTTCAAGGTTTGGAAAAAAATCTTTGTCTATAGAATTATTACGTCGGGAAAAAGAACTTAAATTCTGTCCTGCTACATATTTATAACTAAGGGTAAATTTTCCAAGCCTGATGGCATTGTCACAAGTTCCGATGCAGGGAGCAAGTCTTTTTAATGCTTTATACTCTCTTGCAATCAGCAATCTGCCAATCGTATTTCTAATCAAAGGCGGATGATGGGCAAAGGTTTTTACAACAAACTTTTCTGAGTTATGCTCATGTAAATAAACATCACTGTTTCCCCATTTACCCTTTTGAATTATTTTCATTTTTAACGTTAATCAATTGTTCCTGTTAATTGTATATAGAATAAAGCTTTATATTATTATTTTGATATATAGTCAATATTATAGTCTTTCTGCTTATTTACAAATAATTTGATAAATCCAGCCTCTTATTATATAAGAGACATTACATAAAATTTCCTTATAGGAAAATTTGGCAAAGTTGTTTTATGTGGGGGGGAGATAAATGACAGAGATTGATATAGACAATACAAAGATAGGGGTTGTCGGTGCAGGGAGCTGGGGTACTGCTTTGGCAAAACTTTTGGCAGAAAAAGGCTTTAACATGGACCTGTGGGCTTTTGAACCTGAAGTAAAAGAACAGATTGAAACAAAAAGAGAAAATATTTTTTTCCTTCCCGGGAAAAAACTTCCTGAGAATATTGTTTGTACAAATAATCTTGAAAAAGCTGTTAAAGGGAAAGATCTTGTTCTTATTGTTGTCCCTTCCCATTGCATGAGAGAAGTTGCCGAAAAAATGAAAGGCTTTGTTTCTTCTAATACTGTTATTGTAACTGCATCAAAAGGTATAGAGAATAAAACCCACCTTACAATGTTTGGGGTATTAAAAGAGATACTTGTTTCGATTAAAGAGAAAAACCTGTGCGTTCTTTCAGGGCCATCGTTTGCCAAAGAAGTTGCTGAAAGGCTACCTTCTGTGGTTGCTGTAGCATCAACAGATAAAGTCACTGCCGAGTATGTCCAGCATATTTTTGCATGCTCATGTTTCAGAGTTTATACTAATGATGACCCGGTTGGTGTCGAAATAGGCGGAGCAATGAAAAATGTAATTGCAATTGCTGCAGGTATTTGTGATGGGATGAACATGGGGTTAAATGCCAGAGCAGCACTTATTACCAGGGGGCTTACTGAGATGAACAGACTGGGAATAAGGCTAGGCGCAAACCCTCATACTTTGTCTGGCCTTTCAGGAGTGGGGGATCTCCTTTTAACCTGTACCGGTGATTTGAGCAGGAATTATACTGTTGGTAAAAGGATTGGTGCTGGTGAGAAAATTGAAGATATAACAAGAGAAATGAGAATGGTAGCAGAAGGGGTTAAAACCACTAAATCTGTATATAATCTTTCGAAAAAACTTGGAATTAATCTTCCTATCTGCAATGAGGTTTATTATGTGCTTTATGAGAATCTGCCGGTTGCTGATACAAGAGAAAGACTTATGAACAGAGCTTTAAAACATGAACTTGACGGAATAGTTGATCATTAAAAATTAATTTAAGATATTCTTTATTAGTTCCACAGCCATGGCTGTTCCACCCTGATTTTTTTGGATATATTCCCCACCTGCCTTTTGAAGTTCCTTTTTGTCAGGTGGATTTTTAAGCTTTTCAACCATGAATTCTCCTACCTGAAGAGCACTTTGAGCCTTAAAAACAAGTTTTGATTCAAAAATTTCTTTGTCCACCCATTTAAAAGAATTTAAATAAGGGCCTGTTACAGTTGCAGCACCACAAACCACTGGCTCTAAGAAGTTTTGCCCTCCCAGAGGCTCAAGACTTCCTCCCACAAAAGCCGTCACAGCATAGGCATAAGCTTGTTTTAACTCCCCAAAGGTATCCCACAGAATTATTGTTCTTTTATTCATTTGAGAGTCTATCTTTGATCTTAACTGCCATTTGAATTTAAGCTCAGGGTCGAGTTCAAAAGCTAGCTTATCCAGCATTCCAGATAAATGTTTGATCCTCTGTATATGTTTTGGAAAGATTGCAATAATCTGATCGGGGAAATTTTTATTAAGGTATTGTAATATATTTTTTAGATGAGTTTCTTCTTCTTTTCTTATGGATGCAAGTATTGAAAGCGGGGTGTCTGGATGCAAAATTGCAGCAATGCTGCCAATGCTGCCTTGCCCGGTTTCATTTGCTGTTGGTATGGAGTCAAACTTAATATTAGGCATTGTATTAACAATAGTGTCTGAAGCAAATATGTTTATATATCTCCTGGTATCTTTTGTTGAGGTGGCAAGTATTGCTTCAGGGCTGATTTTTTGCCAGATAAATTTTGTTTTTAAATATCTTGTATAACTTTTAGCCGAGAGTCTTGCATTTATAATAACAGTTTTGATTTTATGCTTTTTAAGCATGTAAAGAAGACCCGGCCAGAGTTCTGTTTCCAGCAGTACCATGATTTTTGGGCATGTTTTTAAAACTATTTTTTCAATAATTTTTGGCATGTCAAAGGGGAACCAGGTTATCTTACATGCAATATTGGGGTGACATTCAGGGCTCTTGCAAAAAGATCCCATAATTTTTAACCCTTGAACTGTTGTTGCAGTGTACAGGATTTTTAAAGGTTTAGAAGGGCTTAGATTTTTCAAAATTTCTATTGCAACATAGGCTTCTCCCCCGGAAGCACCATGTATCCAAATGTCAGTTTTGTTAAAACAATTTGATGATGTTCTTGAGTTATAGCTTTCTTTAAAAGTAGAGCTTATTTTGAGAAATGGCAGAACTATTTTCCAGGCAAAATTGTATAAATTAAATATGACTTTTTGACTCTTCATATGCTATATACTGTCATGGTTTATTAATATTGACAATACTTGTCCTGTTAATACAGGAATATAGAACATATAATGTAAGGCTTATGAAATTTATTACAAATAGACTTACCAAAAGACAGAAACACATATTTAATATTGTCGCAGGATATTGGAAATGGCTTTTAGTTGGCATGGGATGCTCACTTGTAGGTGCGGCATCAGCCTCGGCAACAGCTTACCTTGTAAAACCATTGCTTGATGATATCTTTATGAAAAAAGATGCAACAATGCTGCTTATTCTTCCGGGTCTTATACTTATCGTAGCTTTGATAAAGGGGATAGCTTCATATGGGCGCGAGTACTTTATGAAATATGTGGGCTTAAGTGTAACCAGAGATTTGAGGGATTTGCTCTATTCTAAAATAATTAATCTTCCTTTACAATTTTTTCATGAGGAAAAAGTTGGCGTTCTAATGTCAAGAATCACCTATGATGTTGAAACTGTGAAAAATGTGGTGTCTTCTGCAATAGCAGAAGTTATTTCCGATGTGTTAACTTTGATAGGGCTTACCTGTGTTGTGTTTTATATGGACTGGAAGCTTGCAGTTGGAACCCTTGTTATAATGCCCATTGCCAGTTATCCGATTGTAAAACTTGGAAGAAGAATCAGGAAATTTAGTGTTGGTGTCCAGGAAACAATGGCAGATTTGACTTCATTCTTGCTTGAGACTTTTTCCGGAGTAAAAATTGTTAAGATTTTTACAAAGGAGTCTTTTGAAAAGAAAAGGTTTGAAAAGACCAATGCTGTGTATTTTAAACTTGGTATGAAAAGAGTAAGAGCCCAGGCACTTAGCGCACCAATAATGGAAACTATGGCTGCTGCAGCTGTCGCATTCGTTGTATGGATTGGAGGTTTCAGAGTCATTGAAGGCAGTTCTACCCCGGGAACTTTTTTTGCTTTTCTTACAGCAGTTGTAATGATGTATAGTCCTTTGAGGAAGCTGAGTAAATTATACGGGAATATACAACCCGGAGTTGCAGCAATGGACAGGATATATGATATCCTTGAAGAAGAATCAAAGATTATTGAGTGTGATAACCCTCTTTTTCTTGAAGGCCCGCCCTTTGATGTTCAATTCAAAAATGTTCAATTTGAATATAATAAGGAAGATGGAGCTGTTTTAAAAAATATTAATTTGAGTGTTGCGCCTGGAGAAGTATTAGCTCTCGTAGGAATGAGCGGTGGCGGAAAAACATCCCTTGTAAATCTTGTTCCAAGGTTTTTTAATATTGCAACAGGCGAGCTTTTGATAGGTAATAAAAATATAAAAGATCTTTCTCTTAAATCTTTGAGAGAGCATATTTCCATTGTGACCCAGGAGCCTATTTTATTTAATGAGACTGTAAGAGATAACATCAGGTATGGCAAACCTGATGCTACTGATGAAGAGATTGAAATGGCTGCTAAATCAGCTTATGCATATGATTTTATTCAAGGGTTCCCCGGAGGTTTTGATACCCGTATTGGTGAGCTTGGCAATCGTCTTTCCGGCGGTGAAAAACAGAGAATTTGTATTGCAAGAGCTCTTATAAAAAATGCGCCTATCCTTATACTTGATGAAGCAACATCTGCATTGGATGCTGAGGCTGAAAGGGTTGTCCAGAAAGCTCTGGGAAATCTTATGAGGAATAGAACAACATTTGTTATTGCACACAGGCTGTCAACAATAGAGTACGCAGACCGGGTAATTCTATTGAAAAACGGTGAGATCAAAGAACAGGGCACCCATGACGCCTTGATGGAGAAAAAGGGAGAATATTATAAACTTCAGATTATGCAGAATTCAAAGGGAGAAAAAAATGACGTTGTCAAAGGAACTTCTTGAAATACTTGCCTGCCCTAAATGTAAGGGAGACGTAGCACTCAACAAGAATGAAGATGGTCTTGTTTGTGATAAGTGTAAACTTGTATATGAAATACGTGAAGATATACCTGTTATGCTGATTGATGAGGCAAAGCCGCTAAACTGATGAGTATTTTAAAATGAGCACACCTAAAGAACCTTTGCCGGCAAAGCTATTAGTGGGTCTTTTTATGCAAAGCAAAGAAATATTGCATGAGACACTTCCCATGTTAGAGGAGAAATTAGGCAGTATTGATATTATAAGCAATTGGTTTAACTTTGATTACACAGATTATTATAAAAAAGAGATGGGGACACAACTTTTTAGAAGAATAATAGTTTTTAAAGAATTGATAGAACAGAAAAGTCTTGCAAAAATAAAGAATACTACTAATTCTATTGAAAAAATGTATGAACATGATGGAAAGAGAAAAGTAAATATTGATCCCGGGTATATGCTTCCATCAAGGTTTATTCTTGCAACCGGCAAGGATTATTCCCACAGAATATATATTGGTGACAATATTTATGCTGATTTGACATTGATTTTTAAAAATGGAGATTTCCACACCCTTGAATGGACATACCCTGATTATGCAGCAAAGGATATGAGGGCTTTTTTATTAAAAGTGCGGGGGAAATACCTCCTTGATTTAGTAGAGTAATTTGAAGACCGAAATAAATTGTATAGAGGTTTATTAAATGATTAAAAGCATGACAGGCTACGCAGAAGCCTCCCATAATGCAGGTGAGATAAATATCAAGGGCACTTTTCGCTCATATAACAGCCGGCATTTGGATATTGCACTCTATCTTCCTGATTATTTGAAAATGTTTGAAGATAAGGTGAAAAAGTTAATTGCAAAGAAGGTTGCCAGGGGTAGAGTCGAAATACGGTTTTCCCTGATTGAATCATTAGACGAAGCAGGGGAGGGCTCTGTTGACTTCAGCGTTGACTTCGCAAGAGCTGCGGCTTATTTCAGGGCATTGGAAGAGATCCGGCAAAAGTTTGATATCAAGTCAGAAATTACCCTGGAACAGCTTCTTGACGGCAAAAGAATGATAAAGTCAAAAGAGCGTACCCATGATGTTGAAGCTCTTTTTGAAGGTTTGTCAAATGTCGTTAATCAATGTTCGGAAGATCTTGATAAAATGCGGGTCAAAGAGGGAGAAAATCTTGCAACAGATCTTGATCAAAGATTGTCCTATATGGAAACTAATATAGATTTAATAGAAAAGAAAGCTGAAGGGCTTCCTGTGATCTATAAAAGGAATCTTGAAGAAAGGATAGCCGTCCTTATTTCAGAGAAAGATATTCTAGACCCTGTTAGAGTTGCCCAGGAAGTCGCAATCATTGCAGACAAGAGTGATATCTCAGAAGAGATAGTAAGATCACGCAGCCACATTAATCAGGCAAGGCAGATTATGGCTTCAGAAGAACCTTCCGGAAGGAAACTTAATTTTCTTGTTCAGGAGTTTAGCCGCGAATATAATACAATGGGTTCAAAATCAGGGAATATTGAAATATCTCAAATAGTTGTCGACCTAAAATCAGAACTTGAAAAATTCAGGGAGCAGGTACAGAATGTCGAATAAAACAAGAATAATAAAATTAGACGGTTTTGTTGAGCAGGCTCTGTTAAACATTGGGTTCGGCAATACTGTAATTGCCGATAAAGTTGTCTCTATACTTTCACCGAATTCTGCTCCCATGAAGAGATTAAAAGATGAAGCCAGAGAAGAAAAAAGACTTGTGGATGCAACCCATGGAAGAAAAACGCGAGCAATTATTGTAACTGAGAGCAATCATATCATCCTTTCTGCAATCCAGGCAGAAACTGTATCCCAGCGTATGGCAAAATTGTATAAAGATAAAACTGCACAGGAATAATTTGTATTTATGAACAATAGTATCAGGAAGAGTAACAAAAAAGGCAGGATATTTGTTGTGTCGGCTCCTTCAGGCGCTGGCAAAACAACCTTGTGTCAGACTCTTTTAAAAAGATTCCCTGAAATATCCTACTCAATTTCCCATACAACAAGAGAGCCTCGAAAAAAAGAAATAGACGGGGAAGATTATTTTTTTATAACAACAAAAGACTTTGAAGAAAAGATCAAACAGAGTTTCTGGGTTGAATTTGCAAAAGTACATGTGAATTATTATGGTACATCACGAGAATACCTTGAGAAACAAGCTGATCAAGGGTTTAGTGTTTTACTTGAGGTCGATATTAAAGGAGCAAAACAGATAAAAAAGATTTATCCTGATGCTGTAACCATTTTTATTATGGCGCCTTCATTTGAGGTGCTTGAAGAAAGACTAAGGCAGAGAGCAACTGATTCAGAAGATATTATTAATATACGTCTTGATAATGCAAGAGGTGAGATTGAACAGAAAGATTTGTTTGATTATGTTGTTATCAACGATGAACTTACTGAAGCTTGTGAAAGATTATGTGAAATTGTCAAAGGAATTTTTTAAACAGAAATGGGAAAAGATAAAACAGAAATTCTTTCCGGGATTCATCCGGTTTTTGAAGCTTTAAAAGCAAACAGAAGAAAATTTTATAAGATATCCGCTAAAAAAAATTTACAGAGATCTAATATGAAAAGATCAAGTCTTGATGAAATTTTCAAATATGCGGATAATATTAATTGTAAGGTTGAATATGTTGAATCAACTGTACTTGATAAATTGACAAATGATGCAAAACATCAGGGAATTGCAGCAGAAGTATCACTTTTTCCAGCACAGACAGGGAATGACTTTTTTGCAAAATTTAAAAAATCAGATAAACCTCCTTTTATTCTTATTTTAGAAAATCTTGAAGACCCTCATAATTTTGGAGCCTTAATAAGAACAGCTTTGTGTGCCGGAGTTGATTATATAATGATTCCCAAAGACAGGTCAGTGGGAGTAGTCCCCTCAGTTTCCAGAAGCTCTGCCGGTGCAATGGAGCATGCTGAAATATTTTTAATAACTAATACTGCTTCAACTATTAGAAAATTGAAAGAAAATGGTGCATGGGTAGCAGGATTAGATGCTTCAGGAGATACTTCTTTGTTTGAGGCTGATTTTTCAGGATTTTTTGCCCTTGTAGTGGGTGGAGAACACAAAGGGATTAGACCTCTGGTTAAAAAAGAGTGTGATTTCCTTATTTCTATCCCGATCAAAGGTGAAGTAAATTCCCTTAATGCCTCAGTAGCAGGTGGAGTAGCATTGTATGAGGCAGTTAGGAAAAGAAATTTGCAAAGTTGAGGAGAAAATTAAATGCCGGAAAAAGTGAACTTTGATTTAGATTGCCCTGTAATACCTTTTATCAGTGGAGATGGCATTGGATTAGAAATATGGGAAGCTTCAAGAGAAGTATTTGATAAAGCTGTAGAGATTGCCTTTCAGGGGGAAAAAAAAGTTGAATTCAAAGAAATATTAGCCGGGGAAAAAAGTTTTAAAAAAAACAGGGTCTGGCTGCCAGATGATTCACTTGAAAAAATAAAAGAATGTAAAATTGCCATAAAAGGCCCGTTGACAACACCTGTGGGCAAAGGAATGAGAAGTCTAAATGTTAGAATCCGTCAGGAACTTGATCTTTATGCCTGTATCCGCCCTGTAAAATATTATCCTCCTGTTCCAAGCCCTGTAAAATATCCTGAAAAAGTTGATATTACAGTTTTTAGAGAGAACACAGAAGATCTCTATGCAGGAATTGAGTGGGATGCGGCATCAGAAGAAGCTAAAAAACTTACAGAGTTTATGAATAAAGAGCTTGGTGCTACTCTGAAAGAGAATTCTTCCATTGGAATAAAGCCGATATCAGCTCATGGCAGTAAAAGACTTGTTGTTAAAGCCATAGAACATGCTCTTGTAAATTCCTTAAAAAGTGTAACCCTGATGCATAAAGGTAATATTATGAAATACACTGAAGGTGGCTTTAGAAAGTGGGGATATGAAGTGGCACAGGAAAAATATGGTGATAAAATTATAACTGAAGATGAGTTTTACGGGAAATATAAGTCAGAGATGCCGGAAGGCAAAGTACTTATTAAGGATAGAATAGCTGATATGGTATTTGCTGAAGTTTTGTTAAGACCTGAAGACTTTGATGTTATCGCATGTACAAACCTTAATGGAGACTATATCTCAGATGCTCTTGCTGCTCAGGTTGGTGGCCTGGGCATTGCTCCGGGAGCAAATATAGGAGATGACTGTGCAGTGTTTGAAGCAACCCATGGCACAGCTCCTGATAATGCAGGCAAAGGCCTTGCAAATCCCTGCTCACTTATTCTGTCCGGTGCAATGATGTTTGATTATATGGGATGGAACCGGGTTGCTGACCTGATTCGAACCGGAACCTCAAAAGCATTGAAATCAGGCAAACTAACCCATGACCTTGCCTCACAAATACAAGGAGTCAAACAGGTAACATGTTTCGATTTTGGCAGGCAGATAGCAAGTCTAATCTCCTGAAACAAATTACGACTACTTTGATCAGAACAGGAGGCAGTCTGATAGGTTTAATTCAAACGATTTTTGGTTCGATTTTCGATTTGTTATTTCCTCTAAAATGTATGCAATGCCAGAAGTTGATTGCTAAAACCAATCAGAAGAATTCCGCAGATTACCCGGTTGATTATAAGGCAGATAAAAATTTTTCTGAAAATTTGTTTAAAAATTATTTTTGTCCGGAATGCATCGCTCAAAGTTATGAACCTTTTAAACCGCCTTTTTGCAAGAGATGCGGAAAAAAATTCCAACACAATTTTACCCAGAATCATTTTTGTGAAGATTGTTTAAAAGGTTCAAATGTTATTAGGAAAGTAAGGGCAGGGGCACGATATACAGGTATAGTTAAAGAGAGCATCCATTTTTTTAAATATCAAAAAAAACTTGCCCTTGCCAGGCCTTTGGAAAAAATTATTTTTAAAGGATTAATTGAGTATTTTAAGCCACCTGAGATTGATGTTATTATCCCTGTTCCTTTGCATGCTTCAAAACTCAGGCAAAGAGGCTTTAATCAATCTTTCCTTGTAGTAAAAAATTTTAAAAAAATGTTGGAAAAAAATAATATTTTTTCTCAATTGGAGATTGACCTTGATTCATTAAAAAGAGTAAAAAAAACAGGTTCTCAAACCAATTTTTCACCAGAACAAAGAAAAGAAAATGTGAAAAATGCATTTAAAGTTGTAAAATCAGAGAGAATAAAAGATAAAAAAATCCTTTTAGTGGATGATGTCTACACCACAGGAGCAACTTCCATGGAAGCTGCTGCCGAGTTGCTTAATTCAGGGGCTTTATCAGTTGATGTACTTGTTATTGCCGTGGTTTGATTTATTAAAGTGCTTGAAGTGATGGCAAGATTGCGTTAATTTTATAGAATGACTGGTTCTTTAATTAAAATACTAAAACTTAATGGTCAGGGGATCATAAGTATTATAGGTGCAGGAGGGAAGACAAGCCTGATGTTCAGGCTGGCAAAAGAACTTGCTGAGTCTGGTAAAAAAGTTCTGACAACTACTACAACTAAAATTTTTTTGCCTCGCCCTGATCAGTCTCCGGATATTATTATTACAGATTTTGTAGATGAGCTTATTGAGAAATCCAAATCTTGTTTAGACCGTTTTAATCATTTTTCAGCTGGAAGAGAACAGATTCAAACCCCAGGGACAGTAAACAGGAAATTGAAAGGGTTTGATCCGGCTACTATTGATCAATTGTGGGAGGCCGCTTGTTTTGACTGGATTATTGTTGAAGCTGATGGTGCTAAACGCAAATCTCTAAAATCAACTGACACCCATGAACCCTTGCTTCCGGGGATGACAACCCATCTAATACATGTAACAGGGCTTGATGTTGTGGGCAAAACTCTTGATGACAATCATGTCCACAGGGCAGAGCTTTTTTCAAACAATACAGGTTTGCTCCTGGGAGAATCAATAGATGAGCAATCCATTGCAGCATCTGCAGCTTTTGAGATAGAAAAAGCAGAAGCTGCTATATCTGCTGCTTTTTTGAGCGTTCTGTTTTTAAATAAAGCAGATAATATAGGAAAGGTAAGACAGGGGGAAAAAATTGCAGAGCTTATAAATGCCCGCAATGTTGTTGATAAAATTATTATTGCTTCGCTTATGGATAAAAAATTCATACAATACTGTTTTGATATTCAATCAAAGGAAACAAAGGAAATAAAATAATGGAAAAAGATATATATTCTTTAGTCTATGAATTGCTTTTATCAGGGCAAAAAATTGTTCTTGCGAGAACGATCAGGCGCTCAGGCTCGACTCCAAGGGGTGTGGGCTCAATGTGTATTATAACCGAAGATGAAAAATTGTTTGGAACTATTGGCGGAGGACTTTTGGAATATAAGGTTCAAAAGCAGGCTATAAAGCTTTTTAAAGAGGGAATATCTTTTATATACCGATTCCATCTGACTGCAGAGGATTTAGCTGAAACCGGTATGATTTGCGGAGGAGATGTCGATTTATATCTGGAACCTCTTTTCCCGGAAAATAGCGAGACAGTATCGATATTTGGAGCAATAAAAGAACACATTGATAATAATAAGCCAGGGGTACTGGCAACCCGGGTTGAAGATGGTATACATGCACTTGATACCAGTGTGAGGATGTTTATAAAAAAAGATGGTACAACTTTGGGAAGAATCCCGGGAATTGATGTAAAAGAAATAGATATCAGCAAAAACAATTCATATGGATTACTTTCTTTTAATGAGAACTCAGATATCTTTGTAGAAAAAATTGCTTTGCATTCTGAGATTATAATTTTTGGTGCAGGCCATGTCTCTTTGTTTGTAGCACAATTGGCAAAAATGGTGGGGTTTAAAATTATTATTATTGATGACAGGCCAGAATTTGCTAACAGGCAAAGATTCCCTTTGGCAGATGAAATTATTGTTACTGATTTTAAACAAGCTTTTGAACGACTGGCTGTTTCACAAAATTCATATATCCTGATTATTACAAGAGGACATCTTTTTGATAAAGTTGTTCTGGAATATGCTCTTGGTACCAAAGCTTTCTATATCGGTATGATCGGCAGTATTAAAAAAAGAAATATTATATACAGAACGCTCATGGAGGAAGGGGTTTCCAAAGAAGAGCTTGAGAAAGTCTATTCTCCGGTTGGCATTGATATTAATGCAGAAACTCCTGAGGAGATCGCAGTCAGCATTGTGGGCGAGCTGATTAAAAAAAATCGACCAAAGAGAAAAAGCAGGCAAATGATTGTATGAAATCATTAAACAAAAAGGTTGCAGGCGTCATTCTGGCGGCAGGATCTGCTTCCAGAATGGGCAGCATAAAACAATTACTGCCTTTTAGAGGGAAAACCATCCTTGATCATGTGATTGACAATGCACACAAGTCAGCATTACATGAAATTATTCTTGTGCTTGGATATAGCTCAGATAAAGTGAAGCAAGAGATTGATTGCTCTGGTGATTCTTCCAATATACAAATTGTAATTAATAATGATTTTCTGAAAGGCCAGAGTGACTCTCTTAAAAAAGGCCTTGAAAGGGTATCATGCAATTGTGATGGAGCCATGTTTCTTTTAGGGGATCAGCCCCTTGTAACTGACACCATAATTAATAAGCTTATTTACGCTTTTGAATCATCTGATTTGCCTATTATTATTCCCTATTGCAATGGTAAAAGAGGCAATCCTGTGATCATTGCCAAACCATTGTTTTCTCGCCTGGAATCCTTGACAGGTGACACAGGGCCAAGAGTTCTTTTTAAGGAATTTGAACATGAGATTTTAAAGGTATCTGTTTCAGAAAAAGCCATTCTTGAGGATATAGACACAAAGTATGATTATGAAAAGTTGGTATTAAAATTTAGTCCTTGACTTGACAAACTCGTTCACATAAGAAATTATATTAGAGCTAACCCTGTTCAACTTGTGGGCATGACATATTTAATGAATATCTTATAATGTATTCGTTGAAATGTTTAGCTGATAATTTTCAATCAACAACTTTCCTTTTGGATGAGGAGGTCTATGAAAGCCAAAAAATATGTATTATCAGAACATAACCTGCCTCGAAAATGGTACAATATTATGGCAGACATGCCAACTGGTATGGAACCACCACTTCATCCCGGAACCGGACAACCATGTGGACCTGAAGATCTTGCTCCGATTTTTCCCATGAGTCTGATTGAACAGGAAATGAGTACAGAACAATGGATTGATATCCCCGAAGAAGTCCTGGATAAATATGCCATATGGCGTCCTTCTCCTTTGTACAGGGCTCATGATTTTGAAAAAGCCCTTGATACACCGGCAAAAATTTATTTTAAAAATGAAGGTGTCAGCCCTGCTGGCAGCCACAAGCCTAATACAGCCATTGCCCAGGCGTACTATAATAAAATAGCAGGTACAAAAAGAATTACAACAGAAACAGGGGCAGGGCAGTGGGGCAGCGCCCTATCCATGTGTTGTTCTTTTTTTGGGATAGAGTGCAAGGTTTTTATGGTTAAAATTTCTTATAATCAGAAACCTTATCGCCGCCTTATGATGGAAACCTGGGGTGCAAATTGCACAGCAAGCCCCAGTAATGAAACCCGAGCCGGCAGAAGTATCCTTGAAAAAGATCCGAATTCTCCCGGAAGCCTTGGCATGGCCATAAGTGAGGCAGTGGAAGAAGCTGTTGCTGATGATGATACTAAATATGCCCTGGGCAGTGTATTGAATCATGTCATGATTCATCAGAGTGTTATCGGGCTTGAGGCTGTAAAACAAATGAAAATGACAGGAGACTACCCTGATGTTATTATTGGGAGTGCTGGCGGCGGCAGTAATTTCGCAGGTCTTGTCATGCCTTTTGCCTTAGATAAAATAAACGGGAAAGATATTGATATTATTGCTGTGGAACCTGCATCCTGTCCTACTTTGACCAGAGGACCATTTGCCTATGATTTCGGGGACACTGTTCAGATGACCCCGCTTTTACCCATGCATACCCTGGGACACAATTTTGTGCCTGCACCAATACATGCAGGAGGGCTGAGATATCACGGCATGGCGCCAATTGTAAGCCAGATGGTATTAGACGGTATTATACGGGCGGAATCTGTCCAGCAGATAGAAACTTTTAAGGCAGGTCTTACTTTTGCAAGATCAGAAGGATATATCAGTGCACCTGAATGTAACCATGCTATAGCCATGACAATCAGGGAAGCTCTTAAAGCAAAAGAAGAAGGCAAAGAAAAAACTATTCTGTTTAACTGGAGCGGACACGGTCTTGTGGATCTTGCAGCCTATGAAAATTATTTCAGAGGCAATCTGTCTGACAATGAACTGCCACAGGAACAGATTGATACTGCATTAAAAGATATTAAACCCTTACCAAAACCAAAACAGGCAACTTAAGAAAAAGGGAAATCAAATGAACCAAAAGACTAATGCTCTTCCAAGCGATCCTCCATCCGACGAACTCGGCATAAGATGCCCACGATTAGGGCATCAGATTAATTTTTCTTATTGCAGGTCTGAAAACAGCGGGCTTCCCTGCTTTAAGACCCTTGACTGCTGGCATCACCATTTTGATGTTCACGGCTTTTTAAAGGATAAATTGACAGAACAAGACTTTACAAAAGCTTTTTTGGACAAGGGAAAACCAAAAGTATTCTCTTTGGTTGATTTGATTGAACAGGCTAAAGAAAGAAAAGGGAAATAAAATTGATTTATCTGAAAAAAGTGGACATCCATTTGGAAAAATTTCCTGTGCTTGATTATTATCCCTTTAACTTAAAAATATTCCAGAATACAGATACCATAACATTTAACAATTCCATTACTATGTTCATAGGTGAAAATGGTACGGGTAAGTCGACTCTCCTTAAAGCCCTTGCCTACAAATGCGGTATTCATATCTGGCAGAGTGAGTTCAATTTAAGGTGTGAAAAAAATCCCCATGAAGAAGATTTATATAAAACCATTAGTGTCAAATGGGAAAATGAAGCAGTGCCCGGTTCTTTTTTTGGGTCACAGATTTTTTCCCATTTTGCAAAGAATCTTGAAGAATGGGCAATGAATGATTCCGGGATGTTAAATTATTTTGGAGGCAAATCTCTTATCACTCAATCCCATGGACAATCTTTAATGTCATATTTTCAGTCAAGATATAATATTAAAGGGCTATACTTTTTGGATGAACCGGAAACAGCTCTGTCTCCTTCATCTTTGGTTGAGCTTTTAAACCTTTTGACCAAAATAAGAAAACAGGGACATGCGCAGTTTATAATTGCCACCCATTCTCCATTTTTAATGGCCTTACCTGATTCCCAGATTTTTACTTTTGACAATACAACTATCCAACCTATAAAATATAAAGATACAGATTATTATAAACTTTATAGGAATTTTATGAATAACCCTGAAAAATTTATAAAAACTTAAGTCTGTTTGATGGAGCCCCAAATGAATCATCCTTCTGACACGACTTTGAATACCGTTAGTGTGCCGGATGATTTATATCATGTTTTTCTAAATGCCCAGCATTATGTAAGAAACTATTTTTCCTCCATGCAGCAGGACCCTGCAAAAGGGTCGATAAAATTTTCAGATGAACAATATATCCTTGTCAGAGCCTCCTCTATGTCAAAAGAATTTTTTGATATGATGGCACTCCTTTATAAGGATCGGGGAGAAAAAGAGGCAAGAACCCTTTCGTTTAATTTTCTTTTCGATATTGCCCATTCCATTGGGAAGGCAGATGCAAAAAGTTTTTTTTCAAAAATGAAGGTGGATGACCCCATTGAGAAACTTGCAGCAGGACCAGTTCATTTTGCTTATACTGGCTGGGCTTCTGTAAAAATTCATCCCTTATCCAACCCTGTACCGGGTGAAAATTTTTATCTGATTTATGATCACCTTTATTCATTTGAAGCCCAGGCATGGCTGGCAAAAGAAGAAAAAACCGATTTCCCGGTTTGTGTTATGAATTCAGGCTATTCATCGGGATGGTGCGAAGAAAGTTTTGGTATTCCCCTTGTAGCAGCAGAAATCGAATGCCAGGCAAAAGGGGACAGGCAGTGTCGGTTTATCATGGCTCATCCTTCAAAGATAAAGGATTATATCAATGAATATGCCAAGAAAGCATATATCAAATATGAGCATTACAAAAAAATTGATATTCCTGAGTTCTTTAAAAGGAAACGCCTTGAAGATGAGCTGAAAAATTATAAGACCCATCTTGAGAAACTTGTTCAAAAACGGACAGATAAACTGACAAAGACTAACCAACAGCTTGAGGAAGCCAATATAGCCTTAAAAGTAGTGTTAAAGCAGATGGAGCAACAAGAAAAGACTGATAAGGAAAACTTTTTAATCAACATCAAACAATCAATCATGCCATATCTTAATCAGCTATCTGAAACAGATGTAAGTAAGGGGCAACAAGTACTTTTAGACAGGCTTGAAAAGAATATCAGTCAAATCACCTCTCCTTTAATCTCAAAGCTTTCATCCAAATACCTGAACCTTACTCCAATGGAAATCAAGGTTGCAACTCTTGTAAAAGATGGAACAGTAAACAAGGAGATTGCACAAATCCTGAATGTATCTTTAAATACAATCACTTCGCACCGATATAAGATCAGAACAAAATTGGAGCTTAAAAATAAAAGTATTAATTTACGCTCTTATCTGCTATCACTTGAAGAGTAGGGATTGTTGAATGGTGGTTTTTTATCACCATTTTATCACTAAATTTACAGCCTTGACCCTGGCTTGCTAATGTTCGTATAAAAAATGAACAGTGTTTTTTTATTAATCTTAATTAATAAAGGTGGAATATTATGAAAGTACTTATCAGCGATCCCCTCTCCGATGTAGGAATTGAAATTTTTCAAAACGCACCCGGCATTGAAGTCGATGTCAAAACTGATCTAAGCGTATCTGAGCTTGAAGAGATCATTGGTGATTACCACGCTCTTTCCATTCGAAGTAAAACAAAAGTAACAGCAGATCTGATCTCTAAAGCAGGGAATCTCAAGGTTGTTGGCAGGGCAGGAATAGGGCTTGATAATGTTGACATCCCGGCAGCTACCAAGGCAGAAATTGCTGTTATGAATACTCCTTTTGGCAATACAATTACAACTGCTGAACATGCAATTGCCATGATCATGGCCCTAACCCGTAATATACCAAGAGCAACAGCAACCATGAAAGATGGGAAATGGGAGAAAAAAAATCTTAAAGGTCGTGAAATATTCAATAAGACTCTGGGGCTTGTCGGTATAGGCAATATCGGGAGTATTGTGGCAGACAGAGCCATGGGACTTAGAATGAAAGTTATTGCCTGTGATCCGTATCCGGATCTGAAAACTATTGAAACACTTGGAATTCGAGTTGTTAGTTTTGATGAACTATTGGCTGAGTCTGATTATATCACTATTCATACACCAAAAAATGATGAAACAACTCATTTGTTTAACAAAGAAACATTGTCAAAGATGAAACAGGGAGCAATGCTGATCAACTGCGCAAGGGGTGGAATAGTCAAAGAAGATGATCTTTATGAGGCCTTAAAATCAGGTCATATTGCAGGAGCTGCCCTTGATGTGTTTGAAACTGAACCTCCCGGGAAATTAAACCTGATGGAACTGGATAATTTTATCTGCTCTTGTCACTTAGGTGCTTCCACCCATGAAGCCCAGGACAATGTGGCACGGGATGTGGCAAATCAAATCGTTGAGTATTTGCAAACAGGCAATGCATCTAATATTGTTAATCCCAGTACTTGTTAATCTTAAGAAATGATTTTTCTAAAAAAATATAAGAACTGATCATTTTTTATTAAACCCCAATAAAAGGAGGAGTTATGAAGGACAAAAAGTATGTATTATCAGAAAAAGACATGCCGAGAAAATGGTACAACATCATGGCAGATTTACCCAACGGCATGGAACCCCCTCTTCATCCGGGCACAGGACAGCCTGCCGGACCTGATGATCTTGCCCCTATTTTTCCCATGAATCTGATTGAACAGGAAGTGAGTACAGATCAGTGGATTGACATACCAGACGAAGTTATGGACAAATATGCTATATGGAGACCATCTCCTTTATATAGAGCCCGTAATCTTGAAAAACTTCTTGATACACCTGCAAAAATTTATTATAAAAATGAAGGTGTTAGCCCTGCTGGTAGCCATAAACCAAACACAGCTATCGCTCAAGCCTATTATAATAAAGTTGCCGGGACAAAAAAAATTACCACGGAAACCGGGGCCGGACAATGGGGCAGCGCCCTTGCCATGTGCTGTTCATTTTTTGGTATCGAATGTAAGGTGTTTATGGTTAAAATTTCCTATAACCAGAAACCATACCGTCGTTTGATGATGGAAACCTGGGGTGCTAAGTGTACAGCAAGCCCAAGCACTGAAACTGAGGCTGGTAGATCTATCCTAGAAAAATCTCCAGATTCTCCGGGTAGCCTTGGTATGGCCATCAGCGAAGCTGTTGAAGAGGCTGTTGCTGACGAAAACACCAAATATGCTCTGGGCAGTGTACTTAACCATGTTATGATTCATCAGAGCATCATAGGTCTTGAAGCACAGAAGCAGATGGAAATGGCTGGAGCCTACCCTGATGTTATTATTGGGAGTGCTGGCGGTGGAAGTAATTTTGCAGGTCTTGCCTTTCCCTATGCCTTAGATAAAATCAATGGAAAAGATATTGATATTATCGGCGTAGAACCAACTTCCTGTCCAACCATGACAAGAGGTCCATTTGCCTATGACTTTGGTGATACTGTCCAGATGACCCCACTTCTTCCAATGCATTCTTTAGGTCATAATTTTGTACCAGCACCTATTCATGCTGGTGGTTTAAGGTACCATGGTATGGCACCCATAGTAAGTCAGCTGATACTTGATGGAATTATCAGACCAGAATCTATCCATCAACTTGAAACCTTTGATGCAGGCATGATGTTTGCCCGCTCTGAAGGATTTATATCTGCTCCTGAATGTAATCATGCTATTGCCATGACAATCCGTGAAGCCCTTAAAGCTAAAGAAGAAGGTAAGGAAAAAACTATCCTCTTTAACTGGAGTGGTCATGGTCTTGTTGATCTTGCAGCCTATGAAGCCTTTTTCAGAGGCAAACTAAAAGACCATGAACTTCCACAGTCAGAAATTGATGCAGCATTAAAAGATCTTGAACCATTACCAAAACCAAAACAAGCAGGTTAAGATTTAATTTTTTACTTTACAAACCCGTAAGCTGCTGTCATTCTACAAGGCGCTTACGGGTTTGCCGTTTGTCCATAAAAATAACGAATAAGGAAACAATACTATGAAAGACAGAATCCATAATTTTAATGCCGGACCTGCTGCTCTTCCTTTGCCAGTCCTTGAGGAAATAAAGGACTCTTTTTTAAATTTTGCAGGAAGCGGCATGTCCATTACAGAAGTCAGTCACAGATCCCCATGGTTTGATGGTGTTATTAATGATGCCATTGAACGTGTTAAAAGGTTGTTAAAACTTGATGATCAATATCATGTACTCTTTGTACAGGGTGGTGCCAGCATGCAGTTTTGCATGGCCCCGTTAAATTTTCTGTCTGATGGCAGGAGTGCGGACTTTGTCAATACCGGGACCTGGTCTACTAAAGCCATAAAAGAAGCAGAAATTCAAAACAAGCCAATAAAGGTTGTGGCATCTTCTGAAGATAAAAATTTTTGTTACATACCTCAAAATATTCCTTTTAATAAAGATGCAGTTTATGTACATCTTACATCAAACAACACCATTAAAGGTACACAGTTTGAAACTCTTCCTGATACAGGAGACGTACCCATGGTGATTGACATGTCCTCGGATGTCTTGTCACGTCCCCTTGATATGAGTAAAATCGGTATGATCTATGCCGGAGCCCAGAAAAACATGGGACCTGCAGGAGTGTGTATGGTAATCCTTAGAAAAGATTTGTTAGACCTTGTGCCGGATAATATTCCCAGTATGTTGAGCTATGCCACCTTTGCAAATAAGAACTCAATGTTTAATACTCCGCCCTGTTTTACAATTTATACAATTCAACTGGTATTAAAATGGATTGAAGAAACCATTGGCGGTCTTGAAAAAATGGATGAACGAAATCGAGAAAAAGCAGGCACGCTCTATGATTTTATAGATAACTCAGGCTTTTACAAAGCCACCGCTGAC
This sequence comes from Desulfobacteraceae bacterium, assembly GCA_021107575.1. Lineage (GTDB taxonomy): Bacteria > Desulfobacterota > Desulfobacteria > Desulfobacterales > Desulfobacteraceae > JAIOSM01. Next base: position 21,808 of record JAIOSM010000288.1, read on the forward strand.
ATAGGATCACGGTCATTAATGAATGTTACCTTCCGTCTGCCCAGTGAAGATCTTGAAAAAAGTTTTGTGGCAGAGGCAATTGAAAATGGATTTGGAGGATTAAAGGGCCACAGAAGTGTGGGAGGATGTAGAGCATCCATCTATAACCCGACAGGTATTGATGCTATCAATGATCTGGTCTCTTTTATGAAAGAATTCGAAAAGAAATCCTGACCCGGCAGAGTTTAGCCAGGTATTTTAGAATATTTCTATCATGGAGAACACAAAAAAATTGTGTTCTCCATATCTAAGCTTATTTGACACTTTCTAAAGCCCTTTTAAATCCCTCAAAAGAACCTGTAATGGTTTTTTCAGGTACAGCATAAGAAAGCCTGAAATGACCCGGGCCTCCAAAAGCTGTTCCCGGAGCTGCCAGAATATTCTGTTCCTTTAAAACATTCATAAATTCAAGATCGTTTTCCATGGGTGATTTGGGAAATAGATAGAATGCGCCTTCCGGTATATCAAATTCATAACCTGCTACAGAAAGTCCTTCACAAAACATATCACGACGTTTTCTATATATTTCAATATCAATTGTAACACCCTGAAGTTGACCCACTACCTGCTGGAAAAGGGCTGGCGCATTTACATACATCATGGTATTGGTCACGCTGGCAGCTCCTGCTATCAGATTTGCATCTTCAGCTTCAGGATGAATGGCAAGGTATCCGATTCTTTCTCCTGCCAGGGATAATTCTTTAGAATAAGATGTCAGAACAATTGTGTGGGGATAAATATCAAACATGGATGGAACTTCAACTCCATAAACAATTTTTCTGTAAGGTTCATCAGAGATCAGATAAATTCGTTTTCCATATCTCTGACTTGCTTTATCAAGTACTTCTCCAAGCATTTGGAGCTCTGCTTTGTTATACACAGCACCGGTAGGATTGTTTGGGGAATTGATCAGCATAACTCGTGTATTTTCAGTAATGGCATTTTTAATGGCATCAATGTCCAGATGAAAATTATCAAGGGATGATACGGTTTTCAGGTTTGCATTGGCAATAAAAGCATACTGGTTATATCCGACAAAATAAGGGGCTGGTGTAAGGATATCTTCTCCTGGATTGATCAGAGCACGTAATATATCGTTTAAAGCCCCGGCTGCTCCGGCGGTCATAACCACGAGATCAGGTGTAAGCTCTACACCATATTTTTTGTTTAGGTAATCTGCCACAGCCTGCCTTACATGGGGATACCCTGAATTCAGCATATATCCATGGGATGTGTTTTTGTTGTTAATAAGTTCCAGCAGGGTTTGTTTCACAACATCGGGTGGAGGGACATCAGGATTCCCAAGGGAAAAGTCAAATACATTATCTGCACCATACTTTTCTTTCATTTGGCTTCCTTCTTCAAACATTTTTTTAATCATTGACGCGGCTTCAACCATTTTAATCATTTTATCTGCAATGGGCATACAATTTTTCCTTTCTGAATTTTAATTTGCTTAACCATATATTAAATTCTTTATGATGAAAACACTCCTTTAAAAAAAATATTTCGGCTTTTTTGAATAGCTTTTTTCATGTCAAGTACATATTGGGGTCTTATTTCATCTTTCCAACGAGGATACCCTCCCTGCCATACATACCTGATTAATTTATGGAAGACCGGTATATCAAACAGGTAGGGGCCAAACTTGATTTTTTCTTTTTTTAAAAAAATAATTATAAGTTCTGTTTGTTTAGAAAATCTGTCAATTTTTTCTTTTACAGTTTTTTGGGTGTTAAATCCTTCAGGGTTTTGTTTAAAATCTTCCGGAGCTTCCGGGAAAGGGAAAATCTTATAAATTTTCCCAATGAAACCTGTAAATCTTATCCCATGTATTGCTCCCATGAGATCTCCAATATCCTCTGGGTTGGCTATGGTGTGAACTTTATAATTAAAGGTCTTTAGTTCAGTATCATCCTTGTTTGCCATTTGGGTTATCCATTCACAGAATTTATCAGCAAAAAAGAAATAATTTTCTAAAAGCAGCATATCTGACTCAATATTAAAAAATCCAAATGCAATATTTCCGTGATTTTCCGATTTAAAAGACAAGGGCATATATTCTATCTCCTTAAAATATTTGTATTGTACCATAGCATATACTATGTTCAATTTCATTTATTTTTAACTGTATATCTGCTCTATAAGAAATCTTAACCCGGCATAAAACATTAAAACCTGATAAGATATTTTCAATGCATCACATACCACATATAATGGCTCTGAAACCACAGATTATCTATATA
>JAIOSM010000109.1 GCA_021107575.1 Desulfobacteraceae bacterium
TGTTGAATCAAGGTCGACAATGCCTCCAAGGATTTCGATATTTGTGATAACTACATCCATGCCAACGCCTCTGCCGGAGACATCTGTTACTGTCTGAGCTGTAGAAAAGCCTGCCATGAAAATAAGCTCTATCTTCTCTTTGTCTGACATCTCTGCTATCTGATTTTCAGTTACTAACCCTTTTGATAATGCAATATCAGAGATTCTTTCAGGATCAAGCCCTTTGCCATCATCTGAAATTTCAATATTAACCTGGCCTGCTTCATGAAAGGCTTTTAATTTAATTTTTCCTGTTGCATTTTTTCCTGCCTGTTCTCTTTTAACAGGAGATTCAATGCCATGATCAACTGAGTTTCTGATGAGGTGGGTTAAAGGGTCATTTATGGATTCAAGTATTGTTTTATCAAGTTCTACGTCTTGCCCGGTAATTTCAAGATCAATTGATTTTTCTAAGTCCCGGGACATATCCCTTACAATCCTTGTGAATTTAGTGAAAATATTTCCAATGGGTTGCATTCTGGTTTTCATGATTGCTTCTTGTAATTCAGAAGTTATCATATCAATGCGCTGGCTTGATTGATCAGTTGCCTTTTCATTGGAAGAGTTGACACCCTGCAAAAGTTGATTCCGACTTAAAACAAGTTCGCCTGCCAGGTTCATAAGAGTATCAAGCAAATTCAGATTTACTCTTAGTGAAGTCTGCGTTTTTGTTGATACAATAGGTCCGGTATTCGCAGCTGAAATCGGTTTTGCTTCTTTTGTCGGTTTGATTTTGGGAGTTTTTTTCACTTTTTTTTTAACTTCAGGGCTCTTTTTAGATACAGCTACAGGCTCTGTCTGCTGAGGAGCATCTGTATCTGAAGATTCATAGCCTTGTGCAGGGATGATCATTTCCTCTTCGACAAAATGTATATATGCCTCATCAATTTCAAAAAGAGTTGAAGCCATATCGTATTCGATTATGGATGAAAAAAGGATTTGAAAGGGGATTCTTGAAGAAAAAGAGTCGTCATCCAGAGTGCCAATGGATGCGAAATCTAACTTTGAATCTATTATTATGCCTGTCTTTTCAATATTTTGCATAACCAGGAGGGGGTTTTTGTCCTTTAGTTGAATATCGTTAATCAGATCATATTCTACAATAAACAGGTTTTTCCCGTCATCAATGTGTTTCTCAATTTCGTACAGAGAAATGTCAGTGAAAAGACCATTCTCTGCAAACTCAATATCAACAAGTTCTGAAACTTCTTCAAGCTTATCATCGTCCAATGAGTCCTTTGTTATATTTGATAACATCTCAATATGATTTGAAACATCTTCATCATTGCTTTTTTCAGTTTTATTCAACATCTCTTCAAGCTTGTCAAAGCCGTTGAGCAGAACACTGATTTTTGTAGGATCCGGGATAAGTTCCCTTTCTCTGATTAAACCCAGGACATTCTCAAGGCTGTGGGAAAGTTCTTTAATTGTCACAAGCCCCATAAAGCCGGCGCCGCCTTTTATTGAATGTGCTGCCCGGAAAACATTGTTTACCAGGTCAACATCTATATCTGCACCACTTTGCTCAATTGATAATAGATCGCTTTCAATATCTCCAAGGTGATCAAGGGATTCTTCAACATACATTCGTAAGGTTTCGTCGTCTTCAAACATTACTATTCTCCTGAAAAGGTTGAATAATTACGAACTGATTATGATTATAGGAAAAGTTTACATAAAAAAAAATGAAAAGTCAAACTAAAGATGGAAAATTAATTAATTAATTTTTCGTATTATGTCTTGTACCGCCGCTCTGGTTTCTATTCTAAAGATTGAGCAAGTGTTCGGTTTGGCATGGGAAATAGGGTTGTGCTCAATATCAAACATTTCAGTTATTTGAATTGGTTCAAGAGGATGATCAGGCGAAAGGATCTCAATATAATCATGTTTTGTTAAGCTGTTCCTGATTTCAACTAAATACTCATTATCAGCATGCTTTTCTATTATTTTTCCAATAAAGCTGTGAATTTTTCCATCATGCTTGTTTTCATAGTTTGGAATAGTTTGGTCCGGGTCATTAAAGAAGAATCCCGTACAATATTTCCGATGATAGACATTCTCAAGCTCCTGAGTCCATTCTGGTTTTAAAGTATAGTTTTGGCAGTCTTGAAAATATGAATCAATTGCCTGGCGATAAGTTTTTGTTACTGACGCGAGATAATTAACTCCTTTCATTCTCCCTTCTATTTTTAAAGATGTAACCCCTGTATTTATTATTTCAGGAAGATGCTGGATCATACAAAGATCTTTGGAGTTAAATATATACGATCCTCTTTCATCTTCAGCAAGCGGATAATATTCATCAGGTCTCATCTCTTCAACCACAGAATATCGCCATCGGCAGGGATGACTGCATAACCCTCTGTTGCTGTCACGTAAAGTATAAAAACTGCTGAGCAGGCATCTTCCTGAATAGGAGATGCACATTGCCCCATGAATGAAAATTTCTGTCTCTATTATTGATTTTGATGCGATTTCATTTATTTCTGATAAGGACAACTCCCGTGCAAGATTAACTCTTTTAACGTTCATGTTTTTCCAGAATTGAGCAGTATTATAGTTGGTGGTATTTGACTGTGTACTAAGATGGATGTCAACATCAGGGATTATCTCCTGGGCCATCAGTATGATGCCGGGGTCAGAAATAATTACTGCATCAGGATTAATATCTTTAATTTTTTTTAGAAGCTTCTGGATTTTTTTTTGTTCATCATTTCTGGAGTAAATATTTAAAGCTAAATATATTTTTTTCTTTTTTTTGTGAGCATACTCAACAGCATCAAAAAGTTCTTTTTCTGAAAAATTTCCGGAAAAATTTCTAAGGCTGAATTCTTTCCCTGCAAGATAAACAGCATCAGCCCCATAATGGATAGCAATTTTGAGTTTTTCAAAATTGCCAGCCGGCGCTAAAAGTTCAGGTTTGTTTAGTTTTAAAGGCATATAATTAAAATTTCCGTGGTGCCCCCGGCAAGAATCGAACTTGCGCACATGGATTAGGAATCCAATGCTCTATCCACTGAGCTACGGGGGCACATGATTTAATCAATAGTTTTACTCAACTAAAAGTTTTTGTCCGGGAAAAATTTTACTCCGCTCTGTTAAACAATTTAATGCAAGAAATCGTTCTAAACTCATGTTATGTTTTTTTGCTATAATAAAGGGATTGTCTCCTGATTTAACCCAGTAATTTGACATTCCTTCTTCTGTTGGTTGAACACTTTTAGCTGAAGGGATATAAAGTATTTGATTTATATGGAGATATGTAGTGTTAATGCCACTTGCTACCATAATTCTTCTTGTTGTTGTGTTATATCTTCGAGCAATAATCCAAAGGTTATCTCCACTTTTTACTTTATACTTTATCTTTTCTCCCGGTGGTATGATTATAGGTTGTGCCTTAGCTTTAACAACACGGCGTGCCTTGGTCTGTGAATGTAAATATGGCACTTTCAGTCGTTTGCCTGCCACAATAAGATTTCTTCTGCCAATATTGTTTAACGAGGAGAGTGTTCGTATTGAAGTATGATATTTTTTTGCAATACTTGATAAGGTTTCTCCTCTTCTTACACGGTGGAAAGCATACCTTTTGGGTGCTGAATATGAGGTTTTAATTTTATCGAGTTTGGCTACAAAAGTTTCAGCAGAATCTATGGGTATTTTTAACTCATAATCTTCCGGAGGCAATAAAGCAAACCTGAGTTCAGGGTTTAAATTTTTTAAGGTTTTTGTTTTTATTCCTATTTCTTTTGCAATATCAGCAAGTCTTACCTGTTTGTTGATTGTAAAAGTTTTATATTCAACAGTATTTATATCTTCTTTGATAACCATATTATACTTTTCAAGATTGTTAACAATATGAAGAGTCGCAAGAAAACGGGGCACATATCTTGAAGTTTCTCTGGGAAGTTGTTGATATAGATCCCAGAAGTTATCTAAGTAATTTATCCTCTGTTTTCTGATTATTCGCAGAACTCTTGACTCTCCACAATTATATGCAGCAAGAGCTGTTGTCCAGTCTCCAAATATTTTGTGTAGTTCTGTCAGGTATGATATTGCAGCATCTGTAGCTTTTTTCGGGTCTAACCTTTCATCAATGTAATAGTTTCTTTTAAGTCCGAATTTATAACCTGTGGAAGGTATGAATTGCCATAAGCCAAGTGCCCTTGCAGATGAAAAGGCTCGAATTTTAAACCCGCTTTCAACCAGGGGCAGCCAGGAGAGCTCTTCAGGGAGGCCGGCTTTTTTTAATTGAGAGACCATATACGGACGAAATTTTACTGAGCGTTCCAATGATTCAATAAAGAATTGGCGTTCAGTCTGTGTAAATCTTTTTATCTGTCTTTTGACATGCTGGTTCATTATGATCGGGATTTCATCATGCTCGCCGTTCACAACAATATGCCTGGAAGCATAAATTTCCAAAATTCTTTTTGAAATCATGTATCTCAAATCATCTTTTTGCTGATCTATTTCCGGGGGGAGACCAGGATCAATTTTCAAAATTGTTTCATAGGCTTTATCAAGGTTAGCTAAGGCATCATTTAAATTGCCTTCTTCCCACATTTTTTGTGCAAGTCTGTATATTTGCAGTGCATGGTCAATATTATTCTGGTTGTTGACAAGGACGGCTGCAGCATCTTTTTCAGAAGAGTCCTTTTTTTCTGTATTTTCAGCACTATCAATATCATCCTCAATGATGCCCTTATCCTGATTTGAATCAGCTTTAGTTGATTCATCAGCGGTAATATCTGATTTTATGGAGGAACTATTATTATCATTGTTAATGGGTTTTGTTGTATATTGATTAGCCTCATCGGTCGGTTTTGCCGGATTTCCTATAAAATTTAAATGCTGGCATGCTCCGATAAACATTGCAATAGTTATGATTAGAAATATCTTTATAGTCTTCATATATATAATTGTTCCATTAATAGTTAATTCAAATTTATAATTCTGGAGAAATGTATACAATTGTAAGCTTGATGTCAAGGATATTGCCGTTATTTCAGCAGAGTTATGGTCATATTCTGTTTGCTTTTATTTATTATCAATCATGCCAATTTTTATTGGAAGGGTTTAGAACATAGAACTTTTGTCAGGTAAAAAGAATGTCAGGTAAAAAGAAATAGTTTAATAAAAAGAGTAACTTTTTTTAAATTTACGTTGACTTTCTTAAAACTTTTTGTTATGTTCTTTAGGTTTTTCAAAGGTTGCTAATAGGTGGCCTGGTTTATAGAAGAGCCGATATAGCTCAGTTGGTAGAGCATCTCACTTGTAATGAGAATGTCCTCCGTTCGATTCGGGGTATCGGCTCCAAAAAATAAGTTGGTGGGGTTCCCGAGTGGTCAAAGGGATCAGACTGTAAATCTGACGGCGGAGCCTTCGGAGGTTCAAATCCTCCCCCCACCACCATAAATGTAGGAGATCTTTTTATTGATGGATCGTTACTACACAGCA
>JAIOSM010000482.1 GCA_021107575.1 Desulfobacteraceae bacterium
TAATCTTATCAATACAGAGCTTGGGAAACACAGTAATAAACTTGCCAGAAAAAAACAGATAGTCATTCTAAACAAAATAGATCTCACTGACTCTGAAGAAAAAATCGAGGTTTTTAAAAATGCATATAAAGGTCCTGAAATTTTCCCTGTTTCAGCAGCGACAGGAAGAGGCACAAAGGATCTTATAGCAACTATGGCAAAAGCACTTAATATAGAGTAAAGCTATGAATACCGGTCTGTTCGGCGGGACTTTCAATCCTTTGCATAATGGTCATATTGAAACAATCAAATATGTGGCAGACAAGTTTGCTCTGAACAAAGTCTTTTTTATTCCCTGTGCGACTCCTCCCCATAAGGGCCAACAAAACCTTGCTTCAGCAAAAGACAGATTTGATATGGTCAATCTAAGCTTAGAAGCAACATCTGATCTTTATAAGTTTTATGCATCAGATATTGAGCTTAAACGAAAAGGCACTTCCTTTACTATTGATACAATAAAAGAATTTAAAAAAAAGGGGGGGGGGAAGAATCAATTTTTTCTTATTATTGGCTCGGATGCATTTTTAGAAATTGGAACCTGGAAGGACTTCAAAGAGCTATTTAACGAAATTTGTGTTATTATTATGCTACGCAAACAAAAGATTGAGCCAAAAAAATTAATCAATAAGATTGAATCTTACATTAAAAACAGTATATCAAATAATTACAAACTGAACAGCAAAAGAGATATATTTACTCATGCAGAAAAAAAAGATATATTTACAGCCCAGGTACCAGAAATTAATATTTCTTCAACAATGATTCGAAAACTTATAAAGCAAGGCGATTCAATCAAGAATTTTACCCCTTCTTTGGTTGAAAAAGTCATTATCAACAAAGGATTATATTTATGACAAAAAAAGAGTCTCTTGACCAGTTCTTAAAACCTGTTTTTTCAAGAAAACCTACATCTGTAACAGCTCTTGATGTTCACAACTTAACCTCTTATACTGACATCATTATCATTGTAACAGGCAGCTCAACACGACAGACGAAATCAATGGCTGAGCATATATATAAAACATTAAAGCAACAAGGCAAACAAGCACTTGGTGTTGAGGGTATGAAAGAGGGGAACTGGGTGCTCATTGATTTTGGCTGGGTTATAATTCACGTATTTGATCATGAAACCAATGACCTGTATGACCTTAAAAACCTCTGGGCAGATGCTTCAAAAATAGATCTTTCAATATTTAATTAATATTTTAGAAAGGCTATATTAAATGAATAAGACTAAAACCAATTTAAACGTATTAATCATTCTTGATGGGTGGGGCATAAACCCTGAAAAAGAGGGCAATGCCGTTGCCATTGCAAATACTCCTTTCCTTGATAAGCTTACAAAGGATTATCCAAGTTGCAAGCTCGCCTGTTCCGGTGAAGCTGTGGGACTACCCCAGGGCACCATGGGCAATTCCGAAGTCGGTCATATGAATATAGGTGCTGGCCGAAAAGTTTTTCAGGATCTTGTAAGAATAAATAATGCAATTTCAGATAAAACTTTTTATAAAAACAAAAAAATATTAGACCTTTTAAACAAAGTAAAACAACAAGGCAGGTCAGTTCATCTTTTTGGACTTTTGTCTGATGGCGGTGTCCATAGCCACATAAACCATGTTTTTGCCTTAATTGACATGGTGCATGCGTCAGGAGTTCAAAACCTTTATATACACCCGATTATGGATGGAAGAGACACCTCTCCAACAAGTGGAATTGGATACGTTAAGCAGGTACAGACATATCTCAAGGAAAAACAATTCGGAGAAATAGCGAGCATCTGCGGCAGATTCTATGCAATGGACAGAGATACTAGATGGCATAGAGTTGAACAGGCTTACAGGCTCTATACCGAAAAAAGTTCAAATTATATTGATGACCCGATTCAAGCTGTACAAAATTCCTATGATGCAGGGACAACCGATGAGTTTATAAAACCTGTCAGCATTAAAGGAGATATTGTAAAAGAGCATGATGGAATTATCTTTTTTAATTTCAGAGCTGACAGAGCAAAAGAAATAACAAGGGCTTTTACCCAGCCTGATTTTTCAGAATTTAAAAGAAAAAAAACAGAGCTTTCAGGCTTTGTATCAATGACACAATATGATGAAAACTTTGATCTTCCCGCAGCTTTTGAGCCTTTGAGTCTTACAAATGTTCTGGGAGAAATTATCAGCAATAATGGTCTTTCACAACTCAGACTTGCTGAAACAGAAAAATTTGCCCATGTTACATATTTTTTTAATGGAGGCAGTGAAAAAGTTCTAAAGGGAGAAAAAAGAATTCTCATTCCATCTCCAAGAGATGTTGCGACCTATGATCTAAAACCTGAGATGAGTGCGTTTGAGATTGCTACAACAGCTGTTGAAAATATTGAAGCCAACAAGTTCTCTTTTATTGTAATCAACTTTGCAAATATGGACATGGTCGGGCACACAGGTATCCTTACCGCTGCTGTAGAAGCATGTGAAACAGTTGATCAAGCCTTAAAAACAGTAGTTGAAAAAATATGGGAAAATAGCGGGACAGCCTTTGTTACTGCTGATCATGGAAACTCTGAGGAAATGATAGTAAAAGATGGTGCGCCTCACACAACACACACTCTGAACCCTGTCAGGTTTATTGCTGCCGGGGAAAAACTGCAAGGGTTAAAGCCTGGAAATGGCATGCCAGATGGCATATTAGGTGATATTGCACCGACAATTCTTCAAAACATGAATATTGATATCCCAAAAGAAATGACCGGACAATCATTAATAAAAAATCATGGGTGAAAAACAATGAATTGTCAGGTGACCAGTTCATGGACATTTTTTTATGCAAATCCAAAGTTGTATTTTAAATTTGCATAAAACCAATAATTTACAAACCCTGTTTACAAATCTTTATTACAGTGTTTACAAACTTTTGCACGTTTCTTTATAATCCCAGCACAATAGGGACATTCTTTTGTAAAAAAGCGTTCATGAAGCTGTTCAACTGCCTTGTCAACTCGCTTCTGCAAAACCGGTGGAAACTTATGATTAATGAGATGTTCTATTGCTTCAACTTCAGCAAGTTCTTCCACCATCTCGGCAGCTTTCAGACGAACTTTACCGGGCCATTGGGAATCAAGCAACATTTTTAAAATCTCATCCCATTCTTTTGCTATATAATAGTCAGTAAGAACGGAAAACCCTTTTTTAGCAGCCTCTTTCCGCGCTTCCTGCTCGATTAATGCAGCATCATTTAATTCCTGCCCTTTACCGCCCATGGCGCTGAATACAGGCATATATTCAAAATTGTCTGTGCCGGGCTCCTGAATACATCTATAGGAAGCTGCGGCCTCCATACTCTCTTGAAGATGCTCCCATCCCTTATCATAGGAAGGGCACTTATCATTATAGCATACAAAAAGATATGGTGTGCCCCAGCCAAGCCCGTCTCCAAAAGCAAACTGAGGTACTTCCCACAATGTCATATCTGTCTTGCAGTGAGGACATTGTGGTTTGTCCATTTCCATGTATTTTTGTAAGAGCTCTTCTTTTGTCTCAAATGCCATATATTTTTACCCCTTAATCGGTTATTTTGTTCCCGAAAAAGTAAGCATTCCTGCTATTTTGTCAAATATTGCTTTGCCTGTTTAAAGTTATCCCTTAGATTTAGCAGATTACTCTATAACAGCAAGCACAGCATCCTTTGCAACAGAATCTCCGATTGCAAAATTAACGGCTTTTACAACTCCTTTTTTAGGTGCCGGCAAAGCATTTTCCATTTTCATGGCTTCAATTACAACTACAATATCACCCTCATTAACACTATCTCCAACATTCTTTTCATATCGAATAATTATTCCGGGCATGGGTGATTTCAAGTCTGTTCCGGAACCTGATGCTGTTGGAGCTGGTTTTGCTTTAGGAGCTTCTGTTTTTGCCGGGGCAGAAGCTGGTGCTGGTGGAGCAATGGGTGCCGATGGCGCTGGGGGTGCTTTTGCTGCCGGAGCTGGTGCAATCGGTGGTGGTGGCACTCTAAGAGTCTGAGGCTGAGCAGGCGATGCCGGGGCTGCAGGTGCTGTTGCCGGCTGTACCTGAGCATAGGCAAGCACAGGAACTCCTCCGACCTCATCAACGCCAACCTCTATATATTCACCATCCACAAATACATTAAAAGTCCGTAGATTTTCACTCTTTTCCGGCGACTCTTTCTCATCTGACTTTTCAATTAACTCTCCTGCTTTTGCTTTTCTTACAAGTTCAGCTTCTTTTTCAACATCTTCCAATGTTATTGGCAGAAGTTCAGCAGGCACTTCTTCTTTGCCATACTTACGTCTGAGATACTTTGTTCCTGTTACAGGGAATAATGCATAAACAAGAAGATCATCTTCATCCACGGCAAGGTCACCAATCTTTTCTTTTGCTTTTTCAAGTTCTGGCTCAAGAGTCTCTGCAGGTCGACAGGTTATGGGTTTTTCTCCTTTTTCATATCCCTTTAAAACCTGTTTTTGTATCTTAGGATCAATGGGGGTAGAAGTTTTTCCATAAAGGCCATAGCATAAATCTTTGACCTGAGCTGTTACCATTTTATAACGGTCATCACCCTTATCAAACAATACATTATTCACGGCCTGGGTTCCCACAATCTGACTTGTTGGGGTTACAAGAGGCACCTGACCCAGTTCTTTTCTGACCCTTGGAAGTTCCTTGTAAACTTCATCAATTTTGTCCAGAGCATCCATTTCCCGCAACTGATTTACCAGATTAGAAAGCATTCCTCCCGGAGTCTGATGTATCAACACATTGGTGTCAATAACAGAGACTTTTGTATCATCCAATAGATGTTTATATTTAGGCAAAATTGTTTTTTCAAAAATTGCATTAATCTCGGTAAGAGCTTTTATATCAAAACCGGTATCCCTGTTTGTTCCAAGCAATGTCATCACAAGGGGTTCTATTGCCGGATGTGATGTTCTGTAGGCATAGGGAGAAAGACAGGTATCAAGAATATCAACTCCTGCTTCTACAGCTTTAAGATGTGACATTGACGCCATGCCTGATGTAAAATGGCTGTGCAGATGAATTAATGGAGATACTGTCTCTTTTAATGTTTTAATAAGCTCATAGGTATCATAAGGAGACATAAGACCTGCCATATCTTTAACACAAATACTGTCAGCTCCCATATCTTCAAGCTCTTTGGCTTTTTTAATATAATAATCAATATTATAAACATCGCCGCCCATTCTAGGCTCAGTTAATGAATAACAAATCGTTCCCTGAAAATGTTTGCCACATTCTTTGATAACAGGAACAACAGCTTCAAAATTTCTAAAATCATTTAAAGCATCAAATGTTCTGAAAATATCCATACCGTTTTCACAAGCTCTGTTTACAAAAGCCTTTGCAACATCATCAGCATAATTTCTGTAACCCACAAGATTTTGACCCCGCAGGAGCATGGCAAAAGGAGTCTTTTTAAAATATCTTTTTAAAGTTCTGATTCTTTCAAAAGGGTCTTCATTTAAAAAACGATGCATTGTATCAAAAGTAGCCCCGCCCCACATTTCAACAGCCCAGAACCCTATTTCGTCCATTTTTTCGGCTACAGGGATCATGTCTTCTGTTCTTCCTCTGGTGGCAAAAAGTGATTGATGCCCATCACGCAAAGAAAGGTCTTCAATCATAAGAGGATTAGAAGCCTTAGGTCTGTCTTTCTCATATTGTATTTCTGTTATTTCGATTTTTCCATGTTCACTCATTGTCATCTCCTGAAATTATATAATTTTTTATTTCAATCTTTTAGTTATTTAATCAGCTTGTCCAACTTATGCTTACCTTACTTTCATCAGCATCATTGAATTTTGCTGCATCTGGTTCAACCGACCGGCAGTTGCCCAGGCGCTGAACTTATTTTGTCTTTCAACTTGCATTGCCATAGCAGGAGCAGGCATCTCAACCTCACTTTCAGCTCCGGCATTAGCA
>JAIOSM010000030.1 GCA_021107575.1 Desulfobacteraceae bacterium
AGGTGATAGTGGCTGCAAGGATTTTCAATTTAAACACTTTAGTCAAGGCACTATTACATTTTTTTTTCCATTCTAGTACTCCTGTGAAAATCACAAAAGGAAGGGCAATAACAACAAAAATCAGGTTTATAAAGGCTGCCTTGGAAAGGATGTCATAGCTGAACACCAAGGCCGCTATCCACAAGAGAACAACAACGGGTAATATTCCATTGGGTGTATGCACAGAAACCGGATGTGCATGATGTTTGATCAGTAATGAATAGATTCTTTCCAGGCCGGATTCTTGAATGGCCGGTTCAGGTTTTGTTGTTGGTTTTTCTCTTTTAGGTTTTTTTTCTGGTATGGACGCTTCATCAATCTCTTTGAATTTTCTTGCAGAAACATTGCAAATCGGGCATTTCTCAGGTGGTTTCTCTCCTCTGTGAATATATTTGCAAACACTGCATTGCCAGACTTTCATTTTTTCATTCCTTTTTTTATTAAAGAGCACTTCTATTCATAGATGCATATTCAAGCGTTAGTATAGCCGTATCAGTTAAAATATTTTTTCAGGAGGTCTTCTCTCAGGGATATATTGTGATTCTATTTCCATGTTATTAAGTGATTCAGAAATATAAAGACCGCAAAAGCAAGCTCCAAATTCTTTTAAGTCCGGCGCCCGATATTCACAGGGACAGATTATATCTTTATCTTTTTCTTTCTCTCCACTGGCAAGTCTGCAAGGGCAAGCCATATAACCATATCTGTCTTTATTTGTAATAAGAGCTTCAAGAAGTTCAAACACCAGTTCTTTATCTTTATTAAAATAGATCCCTTTTGCTTCCTGAGATTTTTTTAATGCCTCATATAATTGTTCAATTTTCATTTTTTATCCCAAGAGCCTCCTTAATTTGTTTTTCCTTATATCCAACAATGACTGTATCATTAATTCTAATTGTGGGAAAAGAACAGAGTGGATTTAACTTTTTTATGTCTTCAAGAATTGCTTTGCGTTCTTCTCCTTCAAGATCATCCACTTCAATATATTCATACCCGACATCGCATTCGGAAAAAAGCCTTTTGGTAGATTTGCAATGACTGCATGTGCTTAATGCGTATAATGTTATTTGTTCCCCGGTCATTTCTTTCTCCTCTTATGTTACGTTTTAAGAGCAAAGCCTGCTTTACATTTATTCAGAATTAATTTTTTAATTACCCTTATCATTATCCCTGTATTAGTAGTTAGCATAATTTATACCATATTTGTATGGTGCCGTAAAATTATGTCACAATACATATAGAAAAAAATATAGTGTGGCTCATATCCTGCATGGTGTTTATTGTTGAGGACTTAAGGTATTATTGATGGCCTTACAGAAGGACTTCTAAGACAGGTCTAAAGGAGGGAAAATATGAAAAGTTTAAAATATAAATATATATTCATATTTGTAATGGTTATAGGTCTTATAGTGTATTCACAAACAGGAGATGGTACTCAGCCCCTGAAGAATCAGGGCAATCTGGAGAATAAAATGGATAAAAATATAAAATATGAAACTGCGACTCTTGCAGGTGGGTGTTTCTGGTGTATTGAAGCCGCTTTTGAAAAGGTTGAGGGAGTGATCGATGCGGTGTCAGGATATTCCGGAGGACATGTTGAAAACCCGTCTTATGAGGAAGTGACAAGTGGAACTACAGGGCATTATGAAGCTGTGCAGGTGAAATTTGACCCTGAAAAGATAAGTTATTATCAAGTACTGATGGTCTTGTTTGAGCAGATTGATCCTACTGATGATTCAGGATCATTTGCAGACAGAGGTTCTCAGTATCAGTCTGCAGTATTTTATCACAATGACGTACAGAAAAAAGAAGCAGAAGCTCTGATTGAACAGATTGATCGTTCCAACAGGTTTGATGATAAAGTCGTAACCAGGGTTCTTTCTTTTAAAAATTTTTATGAGGCAGAAACGTATCACCAGGATTATTATAAGAAAAATTTTGTAAGGTATTCTGCTTATCGGTCACTATCAGGGCGGGATTACTTTTTGGATAAGGTATGGGGGCAAACAGATTGAGGTATTGTATTAATTCGGCATCTTTGAAATTTATACCTGAAAAGGATTTGGAAAGTTATGGATTTGGAAAATATAAGAATTTATTTGAATAAATATATAAAACAGTTTATTGGTTAAAGTAGGGATATGACAATTAATTTTCAGGAGGGAAGAGTATGAAAGCAAGGACAATCATGGTGATATTAATTTTAATTTTTTTTACAGGTGCATTTGCTATTGCAGTGCAAAATGAGGGTGAAAAAGATATTAAACTTGATGGAGGCAATAGAGGCGCAATTGATTTTCCCCACCATCTGCACCAGAGCGCGATAGGCGATTGCAATTCATGCCATGATATTTTCCCAAAAACCTCAGGAATAATAAAAGATTTAAAAGAACAGAAAAAATTAAAAAAGAAGCAGGTTATGAATAAGACATGTATTAAATGCCATAAGGCAAAGAAAAAGGCAGGAGAAAAGACAGGGCCGACAAAAAAATGTTCAGCTTGTCATGTTAAATAATAACAATCAACGGAGGACTTTAGCATGGGCGAAGATTTAAAGATTGGCTGTGCTCGACCAACAGGCGGGCCTGTTGGTGAGACGGTAGACGCAAAAGAAACAGAAAACATAATAAAAACAGAGGAGCAAGCTATGATTAGAGTAGGACAAAAAGCGCCTGATTTCACGGCCCCGGCATATCATAAAGGTAAATTCGTTTCAGTTAAATTATCAGACTATCTTGGTAAATGGGTTGTTTTATGTTTTTATCCAGGTGATTTTACTTTTGTGTGAGCAACAGAAGTTTCGGCAGTTGCCGGAAAAATTTCTGATTTTGAGAAGCTTGGTGTAGAAGTCCTTTCAATGAGTGTTGATAGTGTTTTTGTTCATAAAATGTGGAATGATAAAGAACTTTTGAAAATGGTAGATGGCGGCATACCTTTTCCAATGTTATCTGACGCAGGTGGTAAAGTTGGAACTATTTATGGAATTTATGATGAAGACGCCGGTGTTGAAACAAGGGGGCGGTTTATTATAGATCCTGATGGTGTAGTTCAGGGATATGAGGTGTTGACTCCTCCTGTGGGAAGAAATGTCGGTGAATCACTAAGGCAGATCCAGGCGTTCCAGCTGGTACGTAACAGTAAAGGTACAGAAGCAACTCCTTCAGGCTGGACTCCCGGCAAAATGACATTAAAACCAGGTCCGGACCTTGTAGGAAAAGTTTGGGAAGTATGGAAAACGGAGATGGCGTATGAAAAATAAAACCTGGAATCCATATTTAGCAGGCGCTCTTGTAGGTATATTATTAGTATTATCAGTTATTGTTGCAGGAAAATATCTCGGGGCATCAACAACCTTTGCAAGGGCAGCGTCAGTAATAGAAAAGTCTGTGGGAATCGACTATTCACAGTTTGAATATTTTACAACAAAAAAAGGAAAGTACGGGCCCGGTTCTCTTCCAAACTGGCAGCTTATGTATGTTATAGGAATTGCCATTGGTGCTTTTGCTGCAGCAAGATTTTCCGGCACTTTTAAAGCCGAAACAGTACCGCCTATGTGGAAAAAGAAATTTGGTTCAAGCCGGATAAAAAGAGGTGTAGTTGCTTTTACAGGAGGAGCCCTCGGCCTAATAGGCGCACGACTCGCCGGTGGATGTCCCACGGGGCATGGCTTAAGTGGTCTCTCCCAGCTTTCTGTGAGCGGATTTATTGCATTAGCTTGCTTTGCAATCGGAGCTGTAATTACTGCAAAACTTTTATATCGTGACAGGAGGGGTTAAAAATGAGTTTGATATTTGGACTTATAACAGGTATTCTTTTTGGCTTTATCTTGCAAAGATCCGGCATACTATCATATGAAAAACAAGTCGGAGCTCTTAGATTGATTGATATGGCAGTTTTTAAATTAATGCTCAGTGCAATAATTGTTGGAGCAATAGGCATTTATTTTTTTTATGATATTGGTGTTATCAAGCTGAGTTTGAAAGCAACATCAGTTGGAGGCCAGGTAGCAGGCGGCTTAATCTTTGGAGTTGGCTGGGCATTGTTAGGCTACTGCCCGGGAATTTCGGCCGGAGCTTTGGGCGAAGGTCATATTGATGCACTCTGGGGAATGTTTGGAATGCTGTTTGGCGGAGCTGTTTATGCAGTGATTTATCCTTTTATGAAAAAATACATAATCAGCATTGGATCATATGGAAAGATTTCACTCCCTCAGATTTTAGGAGTCAATCACTGGATAGTGATTGTAGCTCTCACTATTTTGATACTTGTAATGTTTATAGTTTTTGAGAAAAAAAGATTATAAAAATATTTAGAAAACAGGAGAATCGAGTATGGATCCATCTTTACCTATTCTTGCATTGGTTCCAGCACCGGATTCCATACCGGTTCACTTTGGATGGCTTAATTTTTTCTTTATATTGACCTTTGTTTTTCATCTTTTATTTATGAATGCAATGCTGGGATGTGGCATTATTGCGCTTGTAAGATCTCTTAGAGGCACACAGCCGGATTTATTCATAGCAAAAGAGATAAGCCTGAAATTGCCTTACACAATTGCTTTTACTGTAAATATGGGTGTGGCCCCGCTTCTTTTTATTCAGGTTCTTTACGGAAGTTTCATTTATACAAGCTCTGTACTGATGGCATGGTACTGGCTTTTGATTATCGGGATATTAATTATCGCCTATTACAGTGCCTATCTGTTTGATTTTAAATTCGATGTCCTTGGTAGCTTAACCCGGAATCTCTCCATTGCTGTTTGTGTTGTGTTGCTGCTTGTGGTTGCTTTTTTATTTACAAGCAATATTACCTTAATGCTGATGCCTGAAAAATGGGTTGAATATTTTTCCAATACTAAAGGCACTATTCTGAATTTTTCCGAACCCACATTGATTCCAAGGTATTTGCATTTTGTATGCGCATCAATAGCTATCGGTGGTCTCTCCCTGGCAATTGCTGGTAAAGTAAAGATCAACAGCGGGATTGGAAAAGATAGCAAAAATTTTGAAGCAATGATTTCTTCGGGTATGAGATGGTTTTTCTATGCAACTCTGGTGCAGGTTATAATTGGTCTCTGGTTTGCAGCAGCTCTTCCCAGAGACATTATTCTCTGGTTTATGGGCGGTAACAAGTTTGCAACTCCGCTGTTTGGTTTAGGTCTTACCTGTGCAGTTGCCTTGTTATTTTTCGGATTCAAGAAACAAATATGGCTTTCAACAACAGCGGTTGTTATTACCGTTATTGTCATGGTCCTTATACGGGATATTGTGAGACTGGCTTACCTGAAACCATATTTTGCACTTTCCGACCTAAAAGTTGAGCCCCAGTATTCGCCCATGATTCTTTTTATAGTCACTCTGATAATAGGCATTGGCTTTATCATCTACATGCTGAAGCTTGCAGCAAAACAGAAAGAGGAGGTATGATATGAATTATCCGGTATGGGAATTATATTATGCTGGCGGCGGTCTCCTCATAGCTCTGATTGCTGTTGTGCATGTGTATGTTGCACATTTCGCAGTTGGTGGTGGTCTGTTTCTTGTCTTGACTGAAATGAAAGGGCTCAGGGAGAAGTCACCTGCTGTCCTTGAGTACACTAAAAAGCACAGTAAATTTTTTCTCCTGGTGACCATGGTCTTCAGCGCTGTCACAGGTGTTGGAATCTGGTTTATCATTTCTCTTGTCAGTCCTGCTGCAACATCGATTCTAATACATACTTTTGTATTTGGTTTTGCCACTGAATGGGTCTTTTTTACATTGGAAATTGTTGCAATCTTTATATATTTTTATACTTTCAATAAAATAGATGATAGAGCACATCTTATCATTGGATGGATATATGCTATTTCAGCTTTAATTTCTCTTGTCCTGATCAATGGTATAATTGCCTTTATGTTGACTCCCGGTGACTTTTTTGAAACCCGTAATTTCTGGGATGGTTTTTTTAATCCAAGTTTCTGGTCGTCCATGTGTTTCCGTATTACAATTGCTCTTGTTTTGGCCGGGATATTTGGTTTTATCACTGCTGTTTTTATCAAGGACGCGGATTTCAGAGAAAACATGGTACGTTATTGTGCCAAGTGGCTGATATTCCCTTTTATATTTATGGTTTTGTTTGCCTGGTGGTATTTTGCTTCTTTATCTGATGCTTCGAAAGCAATGATTTTAGGCCGTTCCCCTGAACTGATTCCTGCTACTAAAATTTTTGTATGGGTTCTTCCAATTTTATTTATCAGCGGTCTTTTAATGGCCATCCGTATGCCGGGCAAAGTAAAAAAACCCATGGCATTTGTTATTCTTCTCATTGGTCTTGTTTATATGGGTTCGTTTGAATGGATCAGAGAAGCAGGCCGCAGACCATATCTTATCCCCGGATACATGTATTCAAACTCTATAATAGTTGGAGATGAAGCAAAGATAAACAAAATGGGATTACTTGGTACAGCTAAATGGGTAAAACATAAGAAAATAAATGATGATAATATTCTTGAAGCAGGGCAGGAAATTTTTAAACTTCAGTGCATTGCATGTCATAGCGTTGGCGGACCTTTAAATGATATCCTGCCTGTAACTGAAAAATTTACTGTTTTTGGCATGGATTCTCAGCTGAACGGTCAGGGAAAGATCAATGATTATATGCCGAGATTTATGGGCACCCGACAGGAACGTATGGCTCTTGCCAGATATATTGTGGAAAAGCTGCACAAAAAGATAGATACTACAGAAACCAGGGCAGAATCTTCAGTAAAAGAACTGTCTGTTGACATTCCTCCTTTTGATCAGAAAACAGATGACTATATTCTTCTTGCCTGGAGCAGCGTGGGTATATATTGCATGCCGGGCTCTGACTCATGGCTTAAGTTGTTGCCGCCTGGCAATGGTATCTCTACTCAGCTCATACGCAGGGGAGAAACTCCTGAGATTGTTACAGAAGGTGTCGATATTACCTATGATAAGACCTTGAATCCTTTTCCTCTTTTTACAATCAAGGCGTGGGATAAAGATAAAGGAAAAGTCCTTGCGCAAACAAGTATTGCTGCACCTGTTTCTGTCGAAATGGGATGTAAGAACTGCCATGGAGGGAAAAGTAGAGCAGGGGAAGAAAATATTAAGGATACAGAGAGATTTTTAGATGAAACTATCAAAAATATACTTGCTGTACACGATAAAATGAGCAAAACTGATTTGTTGGAAACAGCTCAAAAGGAAGAGATGGTTTCTTGTCAATCCTGCCATCCAGATTCTATTCCCGGAGCAAAAGGAAATTCGGATTTATTGAATTTATCTACTGCGATACATGGTTTTCATGCTAATTATCTTACAGATAGAGAGGTTGATGCATGTAACGCCTGTCATCCTTCTTCATCAAATGGCAGCACACTATGCTTAAGGGGTATACATAATGAAATAGGTCTTGATTGCACAAGCTGTCACGGTAATCTTGAAGATCATGCATTAAGCCTTCTTGTGGCAGAAGAAAAAGCAGGAAAAACCGGTGCAAAACTCTTAATAAAGCACCTTGTTCCAACCAAGGTCAATTCAATCAGCCAAATCAAGGCGAGAGAACCATGGCTTAACGAACCTGACTGCTTGAATTGTCATGTTGATTTTGAACAACCTGAAAGTGATGAAACCTTTAATATGTGGACAAAATCAATTGATGAGCTTTATCGCTCCCGCACAGATGACGCAGGAATCATGTGCCAGGCATGTCATGGACGCACTCATGCCATATATCCTGCAACCGGTATTTATGGTAACAAAAGGGATAATATCCAGCCCCTTCAATACCAGGGGAATCCTTATCCGATAGGTTCAAATAAAAACTGTAAGGTATGTCATACAATTGATATGGAAGATGAGATGCATCATCCTAATACGTTGACCATGTTCAGAAATGTTCAGTGAACAGGAGGCACTGAATTTTTAATTGTTATTGTCGCAGTCTGTGTCAGTGTTTTTTTAAAATCAATAATTGTTTAAAAAAAGGAGGACATTATGGCAGTTTCTATTATTATCAGACGATCCGTAAAAGATAAGGCTATAGCAGATGAATTAGCCCCTTTAATCGTGAAACTCAGAT
This sequence comes from Desulfobacteraceae bacterium, assembly GCA_021107575.1. Classification (GTDB taxonomy): domain Bacteria; phylum Desulfobacterota; class Desulfobacteria; order Desulfobacterales; family Desulfobacteraceae; genus JAIOSM01. The sequence continues at coordinate 8,123 of JAIOSM010000030.1, forward strand.
CTCGGGCAAGTGTTCAACCTGGGTTCCTGACTGATCAGACCTTTAGCAGTATAGATAATGAAGGGGAGTATCTAATCATAAGCACATGGAATTTGCTTGAAGACTGGAATAAATGGATGAACAGCGAGGAACGTATGGTCATCCAGAGCCAGGTGGATGAATTGCTGGGAGAAAAAACCCTTTACCGGTTTTATGAAGCTATCGTGGGTGGCATCCCTCCACGGTTTAGCACTGACAGTTAAACGCAAACCAAAGGATAACAGAAATAATTAGACTCTTAGGATTGGACTTATGAAGCCTTCTTCACCATTTACTCTTCCCAATATCCGTTTGTTTATCGCGTTTAAGGTCCTGTTTAATTCAAGATTCTATTATCCTGTTTTTACAATTTTATTTTTGGATTTTGGTTTGACGATTGCCCAGTTTTCCATTCTGAATGCAGTGTGGGCTGCTACCATTGTATTGGCTGAGGTCCCTTCCGGTGCACTTGCAGATATTGTGGGAAGAAAAAGACTTTTGGTCTTTGCAACGGCAGTGATGATTTTTGAAATTGGGATTATTAGTTTTATGCCCAGAACAAATCCTTCTATTATTTTCATTGTTTTTTTGATCAACAGGGTCTTAAGCGGTCTGGCCGAAGCAGCTGCCAGCGGAGCTGATGAAGCGCTTGCCTATGATTCCCTTGTGGCACAGGGTAACAGTGATCAATGGGGCAGGGTTTTGGAAATCCTTTCAAGATTTCAATCAATCGGGTTTGTCGTTGCTATGAGCGTGGGAGCTGCTGTTTATGATCCTGTTTTACTCACAAAAGTTTGCGCTGTCTTCGGGGCCGGTATAAATTTTACCCAGGAAACCACTATGAGGTTTCCCCTTTACCTCACCCTTGTTCTGGCTATTTTTGCTTTTAGTGCCACAATAAGGATGCAGGAAATTATACCGGACTCTCTTGTTAAAAAATCTGAGTCAGGGGAGCTATTTGACTCAAGTCGAAAAACAGAAGTTAAAAAAGCATTTGCCTTGACATTTCAGGCTGGCACCTGGATTTTAAAAACTCCTTTTGTCTTGTCAGTATTCCTTTTCGGTATGTTGTTTGATGGTATTATCAGGATGATTATCACACTGTCAAGTCAGTATTACAGAATGATTGACCTTCCTGAATCTTTATTTGGTATTGTAGGGTCTTTTGTAGCTATGCTTGGACTTATTATTCCCAAAATAGCAAGATCCATTGCAGAAAACCGCTCTCCTTCCCATGGCCTTGCAGTAACAACGGCACTTACCATAACGGGTCTTGTCTCCATGAGTTTCTTCTGGCCATATGCAGGCCTTATTCCTGCTTTGGTCACCTTTTCTGCTATGCATTTTACAGGGTTTTTTGTAAGTTTTTATATCAATAAGGAAACAGCATCTGATAAGCGGGCTACTGTTTTAAGCTTTAAGGGAATGGCCTATAATCTTTCCTATGGGATGCTGGGTATTTTGTATGCCCTTTTATTAAAGGCCAAAAAAGAAGGGGCCATTGTTTCCCAAACTCTGGAGAACAAGATTTTTATAGACACATTTGTCTGGTTCCCCGGTTCATTTACCCTGATGTTCATCGTTTTAATCCTGATATACTGGCTGTGGTTGCGCAATGCATCAGACAAGCTATGATAAACGCATTGAAAAGATATAAGATAGGTGTGGTATAGATTTTGCTGTAATATTTCTCAATAATACTTTTTATAAATTTAAGAATTAATTTAATAATAAAGGAGGAGAAATGGGAAAAATTTTATTAGTGTTTGCTACAAGATCTGACGAGACAAAAGCAATTGCAGAATTAGTTGCAGAGGGTGTTCGCATTGCAGGCCACGAGGCTGTGCTAAAAAAAGCAAACGAGATTAAAAACGAAGATGAATTAAAAGGCTATGATGGATATGCATTTGGTTCGGCAACTTATCATGGTGAAATGATTACATCCATGAAACAGCTTTTATTTATTGCAGAAAGAGCCGAGCTTAAAGATAAGCCTGGTGGTGCTTTTGGTGCCTATGGCTGGAGTGGTGAAGCTCCGGGAAGAATTTTTGAAACCATGGAAAATATTTATAAAATGAAAATGGTGTCAGCCGGTCCTTTGATGCTCAAAGCAAGCTGGGTAGGAGGAGGGATTCAGGCTGCCCAGGAATATGGTAAAAGTATTACCGCAATGATTTAAAAAATAATCATGAGGGAATAGTCATGAATGATACAAACTTGATATTAGCGTGTTTAAAGTGCGGAACGAAAAATAAAGTTCCAACATCCCGAATCAACGAAGCCCCGAAATGCGGCAAATGCGGAGCGCTTTTGTCCACAGATGTTTTGAGTAAACCCATTACTATTTCAGACAGCACTTTTGATAAAGAAGTGCTTGGTTCAGCACTCCCTGTATTGGTAGATTGCTGGGCACCATGGTGTGGCCCTTGCAAAGCGGTTGGGCCGATCCTGGATGAACTTGCAGTAATATACAAAGGCAGGCTAAAGATAGCTAAGCTCAATGTGGATGAGAACCAGGGAATCGGGACAAGATATTCTATTTCCAGTATCCCTACAATGTTTCTGGTTAAAAATGGTCAGATTATTGATACGCTGATTGGTGCATTGCCAAAAGAAGAACTGGAAGCACAAATTGCAAGAATTATTTAAGCAAAGAAATAAAGAATTTATTCAATGGCTGCACCAGCAGTGGAATATTGAATTTGAGTGTGTCCGCAGTGATATTGATATCCAGGGCAGCCCTGAGCGGGCACTCTCCCGCGCTGTAATCGAAGATACAGGCGGTAGCCTTTTTTTGATAGAAAAATTTTCTAAAAATAAATTTCAGACTCGACATAATGTTGCAAAAGCAATTAAATATTTGAATGATAAAGGTCTTAAACAAGCCTTATTGTACCAAAAATCAAGTGCTGGAGAATTTTTACCATTTTTTAAAAATTTTTGTTTTCAACTCTCTCCCTTTTTAGACAGCACCGGAATTAAGCGACCTGATTATCTTTCATCATCAAAGATGGGAAAAAACTTTGCAATATTTTTAGTGAATCTATCCAATACTTCTGTAAACATGGGAGCTAAGATTTTTTTTAAACCCTTTTCCATTAAAAGATATATTTATAAATTATTCAGAGAAATGGAGAGTAATGACCCTGATGTTTATAAAAAATATCTTCCATTTTTGGAATTTTTGGAAAAAGAGTTTATGGGGATTCATGACAGATTACCGATTTCTTTTTGTCATGGGGATCTTCATCCGTTAAATGTTATCTGGTATCACGATGAAATAAAAGCTGTCATCGACTGGGAGTTTACAGGATTTAAACCGGACATTTATGATGCAGCAAATCTTGTGGGTTGTGCAGGCATTGAAGACCCTGAAGGTTTGGGTATGCCCATGGTTATGACATTTATAGAGACACTTAAAAAAGAGGGCAGTATCAGCCAAAAAGGATGGGACATGTTCCCGGAATATGTTCTTGCATTGAGGTTTGCATGGCTATCTGAGTGGCTTCGCAAAAAAGACATACAAATGCTGGAATTAGAAGGTTGTTATTTAGATATACTTATGGATAACATTGATGTTTTGAGGAAAATCTGGAAAATATAAAGATAAGGGCAACACACAGACAAGATTGAGTGTCGCCCTCATAGCTGTCTTTTAAAAAGTTATTATTTCAAAACCGTTTTCCCTGTAATTTAGCATAGCAGGGTGTCCTGACATGCCATCCAACAGTGTTAGTCCTTGTTTTTTTGCATCTTCCAGAGTGCCAAGCTTGTTGGCGCAAGCCTTGCAGACTCCTTCTACCAGGTTATAGTCAAGCGCTTTTTCCCACAGTTTGCTTAAAGGATTTTCAGCTTTATAAAGCTCGGGTATCAAATTAACACTGGCACCCTCAAGAATAATTTTAGCTTCATGGCCTTTCTCTTTCATATCCAGTGCGTTTAACAATACATGGATAAAGCACATGGGATCTCCGTTAAATACAAACAATGCAAATTTTCTCATACTGCCTCCTTGTTTATTTATTATTTTTTTGTAAAAACTATAATGTTTAATACAAGTTTTATACCATAAGTCGCAGACAGTGAATTCTAATGGGATTTTGTCATATTTTGAGGTTTAACAGTGTATTATGATACAATATTGTATTGTAAATGTGTGTCTCAGAAAAATATTTTAAATCAGAAAAGTTGACTTGCTGATATCGCCTATAATAGAGTGTTTAGTGCCATGGGTAAAGGACAGAAGATTTTTATTTGTATTAAATGTAATCAGGCATGATGATTGCTATATAATCTATCAATAGTTTTTGAATATTGCTTTTGAAGTATAAAGCAGCCTTAATAAAGGGAGATAACATATCATGAAAAAATATCTGATAATCGGAAACGGGGTTGCCGGCACTACAGCGGCAGAGAAAATTCGGAAAAATGATCCCCATGGCCGGATTACAATAGTCACAGACGAGACAATCCCTTTTTATTCCAGAATCCGGCTGCCGGATTATGTCGCAGGTATTACAGACAGGCAGAGCCTGATTATTAAAGAGGATAAATGGTATAAAGATCAAAGTATCGACCTGAAAACAGGAATCACCATTACTGATATTGATCATGTAAATAAGCAGGCAACAGATCAGACCGGCAATGTCTTAGAATATGATTCCCTCTTGATTGCTGCGGGAAGCAAGTCTTTTATACCACCGATTGAGGGTAATACAAAGGACAATGTATTTGCTCTTCGTACTTTCGGAGATGCTGAAAATATCGCTCAGTCTATTGGTAATGCCAGGAATGCAGTGCTCATCGGTGGTGGGCTTTTAGGGCTCGAAGCGGCTTATGCCCTCATTAAGAAAGGACTGGATGTAACTGTAGTTGAGTTTTTTGATCGATTGCTGCCACGACAGATGGATAATCAGGGGGCATTACTTCTCAAAGAAATGTTAGAAGAGCTTGGATTTAAGTTCAGGCTGGATGCAAAGACAAAAGAGGTAAGAGGAGATAAAGCGGTGACAGGCGTCGAGTTGGAATCCGGGGAAGTCCTCCCCGCAGATATTCTTCTTTTTTCCGCTGGTGTGCGCTCTAACCTTGACTTGCCAATAAAACTCGGTCTTGAAATTGACAGAGGTGTTATAGTTGATGCTCATATGGAAACCAGTCTTGATGGAGTCTATGCAGCAGGAGATGTTGCTCAGTTTGAAGAGATTAATTTTTGTATATGGCCTGAAGCACAGGAACAGGGAATCGTGGCAGGTAGTAATATGGCTGGTGGTACAGAAGCCTTTGAGGCCATTGTTCCTTCAAACCGTTTGAAAGTAGCTGGAATTGATTTGGGATCAGCAGGGAATATTGATTCTGAAGATGCACTTGAAAATGAAATCGAGAAGAGTGATAAGGTTTATCGCAAGCTTGTGAAAAAGAACGGTGAACTTGTGGGCTGTATTATGCTTGGCAACACAGCAGGTTTTTCTGGTGTGGTCAGGCAGATTACCGGTAAATAATAGCTATTAAACTATATTTATAATAATTAACATAAAGGAGAATAAATGCAAGAATTAAAAGGGACACAAACTGAGATAAATTTATTAAAAGCTTTTGCAGGAGAATCACAGGCGCGTAACCGCTATACTTATTTTGCTTCCAAAGCAAAAAAGGAAGGGTATGTTCAGATTCAATCCATTTTTGAAGAGACTGCTAACCATGAGAAAGAACATGCCAAGCGGCTCTTTAAATACTTAACTTCCGGCGAAGAGCTGGAAATTACTGCAGGTTTTCCTGCCGGAACTATTGGTACAACCATGGAAAACCTTAAGGCATCTGCTGCTGGTGAAAATTTTGAGTATTCATCCATGTACCCTGAGTTTGCTGCTAAAGCAAAAGAAGAAGGGTTTAATGATATTGCAAAGACTTTTGAATCCATTGCTGTTGCAGAAAAATATCATGAGCAAAGATATCTTGCCCTCATGGAAAATATTGAAAAAGATCGTGTATTTAAAAAAGAAAAAAAAGTGACATGGAGATGCTGAAATTGTGGATACACCCATGAAGGTGATGATGCGCCCGACGTTTGCTCCGCATGCGCTCATGCCAGGGCTCATTTTGCATTAAGTCCTCCAAATTATTAATATCTTTTACAAAAGGAGAAAACAATGGCTGAAAAATA
>JAIOSM010000413.1 GCA_021107575.1 Desulfobacteraceae bacterium
ACGGCAAGGGACCAATCAATGCAAAAAAATTCATGAATGTGGAATTAATTGCACCTGGTGTTATTGCAAGAAAATCAGTACATGAACCATGCTATTCAGGTGCTAAAGCGGTTGATGGTATGACTCCTGTTGGAAGAGGTCAGCGTGAGTTGATTATTGGTGACCGTCAGATTGGTAAGACTGCTGTTGCAGTTGATGCCATCCTTGCTCAAAAAGAAACAGACATGAAATGTATCTATGTTGCCTGCGGCCAGAAAAAATCAACAGTTGCTCAGGTTGTTGCAGCACTTGAAGAACATGGTGCAATGGAATATACAACTGTTGTTATAGCAAGCGCTTCAGAATCTGCTGCAATGCAGTATCTTGCACCTTATGCAGGATGTGCAATGGGTGAATACTTCAGAGATAAAGGTGAACATGCTCTGATCATATATGATGACCTTTCAAAACAGGCTGCTGCTTATCGTCAGGTATCCTTGCTTCTCAGACGTCCTCCGGGACGTGAGGCTTTTCCTGGTGATATTTTTTATAACCATTCACGGCTGCTTGAAAGATCAGCAAAACTCAGTGATGCAGAAGGAGCAGGTTCTCTTACAGCACTTCCTATAATTGAAACTCAGGAAGGTGACGTATCTGCTTTTATTCCAACAAATGTTATTTCAATTACAGATGGTCAGATTTTTCTTGATAAAGATCTTTTCTTTGCAGGTATTAGACCTGCCATTGATGTTGGCTTATCAGTATCCCGTGTTGGTGGTGCAGCCCAGGTTAAGGCAATGAAACAGGTTGCCGGTACTTTAAGACTTGATCTTGCTCAGTATCGTGAACTTGAAGCATTTGCCGCATTTGGTTCTGACCTGGACGAAGCAACTCAGAAACAATTGACTCGTGGTGAGAGACTTGTTGAACTGTTAAAACAACCTCAGTTTAAACCTCTTCCCATGGAAAAAATGGTTACAGCACTTTATGCCGGAACCAGAGGCTATATTGATAAATACCCTAAAGAAGCTGTTGGTAAATATGAAGAAGGTCTTTATCCGTTTGTCGAGAATCGCTTTCCTGAAATTTTTTCAGGTCTTAAAGAAAAAGAAGAGATTACAGATGAGATAGAAGCAAAACTCAAAGAAGCCCTTGAGGCATATGACGAAGAATTCAAAGCAAGTGTATAAGCTTTTGGGATTTTTCGTGATATTATTCATTAACAACAGGCTTGAGAGGTAATTTATGGCAACATTAAAAGAAGTAAAGGTCAAAATAGTCAGTGTTAAAAAGACTAAACAGATCACCTCTGCCATGAAAATGGTTGCCACTTCAAGATTACGCGGCGCACAAATGAGCATGGAGGCTTTTATGCCCTATGCATCAAAATTTGCAGAAGTTCTGGGAAGTATATCAGGCAATGCAGCAAATGATGCAAGTCCATTACTTGTGGCCAAAGAAGAGGTAAAAAAGGTGAGTGTTATTCTCTGTACATCTGACAGAGGACTCTGTGGTGGTTTTAATGTACACTTAATAAAAAAAGCTGAACAATTTATTCAATCAGAGCTTCAAGGCAAAGATGTCCAATTAATCTGTTTTGGTAAAAGAGGTCGTGACTGGGCAAAAAAATCTCCTTTTGAAATAGAAGATGAATACCTTGATGTTGTTGGAGGAAAAATTGATTTCAGCGTAGCATCATCGTCAGGGCAGAAAATGATAGACAGCTTCCTTGAAGGAGCTGTTGATGAAGTATATTTGGTTTATTCAGAGTTTATAAGTATGGCAATCCAGAAACCTGCATTAAAACAGATTTTACCCATTCCTTCTTTAGAGGATGTGGCTGGAGAGACGCAGGTTGATGAAGATTCTTCTAATCTTCCCGAACATATTTGTGAACCTTCTTCAGTAACTTTGTTAGGCGAGATGCTGCCAAAGAATGTTTTTATTCAAATATATGACGCACTGCTCCAGACATCAACCAGTGAACATGGTGCAAGGATGACTGCCATGGAAAATGCAACAAAGGCATGTGAAGATATGGTTGATGAACTACAGACAACATACAATAAGGCAAGGCAGGCTGGAATTACTGCTGATCTTATGGATATTGTCGGTGGTGCAGAGGCAATTAAAGGTTAAATATCAGATATAATAAAATAAATAGAACAGCTTTACAGGAGGATTAGATGGCTGAAAATATAGGAAAAATATCACAAGTACTTGGTGCTGTTGTTGATGTGGAATTCGAACCAGGAAACCTTCCAGCGATTCTGACAGCTTTAACAGTTACAAACCCTACAATCGGTGATATGGAAGATAATCTTGTTATTGAGGTGGCACAACATCTTGGTGATAATGTTGTTAGATGTATTGGTATGGACGTAACTGATGGTCTCCAACGTGGGATGCCTGTAAAAGATACAGGAAGTCCGATTATGATGCCTGTTGGTGAAGCATCTTTAGGAAGAGTTCTTAACGTTGTTGGAAGACCTGTTGATGGACTTGGTGATATCAGTAAAGATAAAGTACTTCCAATTCATAGAGAAGCTCCGGCATTTACAGAACAGGATACCACTGTAAGGGTTCTTGAAACCGGCATTAAGGTTATTG
>JAIOSM010000152.1 GCA_021107575.1 Desulfobacteraceae bacterium
ATAGCATGCTCAAAAAGGAGCGTGCTATTGTGTTTAATGAGACTGATGTACAGGGGACTATCTCAGAAACTTTAGTTGATGACTACTTATTAACATGGCTGGAAGCATTCATAATTGACAGGAAAGCACAGGGGGTAAGCGAAGGAACTATACATTTCTACACTATCAAATTCAAATCACTCGTAAAGTATTGTGACTCAAAAATAATCAAAGAGGTACAACAGATTACTCCTCCAGTAATTAGAGATTATCTTCTTTGGTTGGAAAATAAGGGGCATAACGAAGGAGGGAGACACGCACATTTCAGAGCTATCAGGGCATTTCTCAAATGGTATGAGGATGAACTAGAACCAGACAATTGGAGAAATCCAATTGATAAGCTCAAAGCCCCTATCCTACCCAAAGAACAGCTAAATCCTATATCGAATTTCACCTTAACTGCTTTATTGAATACCTGCAAAATAGATTCGTTTTCTGACTGTCGAGATAAAGCAATCCTTTATTGCCTTCTCGATACTGGAGTTAGAGCAGGAGAGTTATTAGCTATCAATCTCGAAGATATTAATCAAATCAGTGGTGAAATTTTAATTCGCTCAGGGAAAGGCAGGAAACCCAGAACCGTTTTCATTGGCAAGAAATCCAGAAAAGAAGTAAGAAGATACCTCAAGCACAGACACGATAATAATCATGCTTTGTGGATATCCCATATCAGATTTGGGGGAGAACGCCTCACTTATTGGGGATTGCGGTCAATGTTAAGGAGAAGGTCTGAAAAGGCAGGAGTTGAAACCCCTCAACTACACGCCTTTAGAAGAGCGTTTGCTATCTCTATGCTCCGAAAAGGAGTTGATGTATTTACCCTGTCTAAGCTTATGGGTCATGAATCAATTGATGTGTTGAAGTACTATCTAAAACAATCAACAGAGGATGTAGAATTGGCTCATAAACGCTTTGGTCCAGTTGATAATTGGAGTTAATTTTTAGCCATTAAAAACAAAATTTTATCCCCCTTCCCTGGTCAATTTTGCGGGGTGGAAATTATTGTCTATACGAAGCATAGGCACATGCTTTTATGCTTGGGAGAAGCCTTCCCTGAACCCCAGAGACACATCTTAATTATGTCTGAAGATGTCAAATTTATCCTCGGTCTCTATTAATGATTCTATGTGACATTCAGATATTGAGACTGCAAGGAATTACGTTCAGAAGTTGGATAACTCAGAAGTATTGAACGTTCAGAAGATACATGGGACGGTGGATAACTATTTCTAGAAGAGGTGTTTCAATGGGGTCAGGAGGTTTTTACACCTACCTGGAAGGCCGTAGTAAACCCCACAACCCTCCCTGATATTGCTATCGCGACCCCATTTCACTAATTCTATCACTATCAACTTGCATACTACAAAGCAACTAGTAATCCTTCAGAAACCAAAAGACCTATCCGATTCTATTTCCTTTTGACCTGTTACATTGCTCGCACAGTAGCTGAATATTTCTTGCTGTATTACTCCCTCCTCTAGATACAGGAATAATGTGGTCATATTCAAGTCTTTCATTACTTCCGCATTCGATGCATTTTCCCCCATCTCGATTCCAAACGAATTTTTGGACATCTTTTGGTATGGATTGCCTTGATTTTTGTTTCAATCTATTTGTTATTTCTATATGACCTTGTTCAATATCATCTGGAAGTTTCTGACCATATCTTATATCAGATGATTTTATTAAGATAATTGCTTCATCAATGCTTATATCAGCTTTTGTTATGTACCATTCCTGTTTATAGTAAAAGACTAAGCATGGCTCGTATTCAAAGTATTCACGAACTGACCATAAACATTCACTGCTATATTGTCTGTTTTCTTCCGATGATTTTATTTGTTCAAATACTTCAGATGAAACATCTACATATATATTATCTTTATCGTTAGATAATGTAATTATATAGGCTGTCCCTTCTATCTCAATTTCATCGATAGAAAACCTGTACGACTCTGATTCCAAAGAAGCATAAACATTTGTAGTTATAACCCCTGTCCTGTCCTTCCAAGTTCCGCGTTTCCAAGTATATATAATGTCAAAGTCATATCTTGCATTCTCAAAGAAGTATTCCCAATCAAAATACCACTTACCATCAATCTCAATAATTGTCTCTTCAAACTCAATCACTTTGTGTCCAGATAAATCAAATTCCCTGTCAATTTTCAGATTAGCGGTATCTAAATTTTGAGATTTTAGTGTTGGGAACTGTATATCCAAATTCTGAGATTTTTTGGTTGGGAACTGTATATCTATATTTTTCGCCAGAGATTCTTTGTCTAGGTTCCTTTTTTGTTTATTCCTAGTTGCCATCACGAATATTATTATAATTGTTGCTATTCCCACTATGATTCCAACAATTTCGATATTTTTAGAAATCCACAAAAATATTAGTAATACCACCCAAGGTGCCACAGTTTCCAGGATTGTAACCTTTTTACTTGAAGCCATCAAATCTCCTCTCCTTTTACGAATTACCCCTTACTGCATTAAAAATCATAACATCAAATGTAATGTAAGAGCGATGATACCCCCCACATCCACAAAGGCCCAAATTTGTAAATATACTCAATTTTGGAGTGGATAACTCAGAAGTATTGAATGCTCAGAAG
>JAIOSM010000011.1 GCA_021107575.1 Desulfobacteraceae bacterium
GATTGAGCCAATAAAAGTACTTAAGGCAAGAGTTTACAAAATTAGTAAAGCAAATGTTTTGATAAGAGCTGCTCCAGATGGAAATCGAAATTATTTTTATGGTATTAATTACATTACAATTGAAGAAATGGCTAATTTATTGAATCCATATATTGCTTTTATTTGTGGCTCTATTGATAAAGTGATTATTCTTCCTGCCCAAATATTGTTCGAGAATCTGCATAACATAAGCCATGATAGGAACGGAGAATATAAGATTAGCATTGATAAGGAATTGAATATTGTCCTTAGAGGAAGGGGAAATCGTTTAGATTGCGCGGAGTATATTAATAATTGGAATACTTTGCTTTCTCCAACCAATCAAAATATCAGCGAGACAGTAACGGTAGAAGAGAGTATGCACTCAATTTTACAGGGGCGTTTACTAGAAATCGGAAACTATAGAGGCTTTCATACATATTGCCCCGACAAATCAAAAAAATTTAATGCAAAACGTCTATCAGAGATATCTTCCTTAGAAAAGTGTCCCGAATTGCAATTTGCTGATTATGATTTGTTGCGTAGAATTGATGTTTTGTGGTTTAAAGAGAAACGAAATAATTTAATTCCTGAAAAAGCTTTCGAAATCGAACTATCAACAGGCACATGGTCAGGTGTCGGTAGAATGGCGACATTAACAGATTATAGTAATGTCAATTTTTACATCATTTCAAATGACTTGAAGAAATATAATAAAGTAATCAATACCTTTCCCATATTCAAACAAAAATTTACACATATAAAAAATGATTTGATTGGTGATCTGTATAGCGCTGAAAAAAATATTTTGGAATTAAGATATAACATCGGGTTGTAAGGAGGTATAAATGAAGGAGAACGAAAATATTTTTGAAATCTCAATTAATTGGGTCCAAGCAGAGGCAAAAAGATTAATCGGTCGGAGGTTGACTTATGACGAAATATATTCTGTGAAAAAAGGGATTGAAGCGGGACTGCTTTTTGATATAGATACTGTGCTTGAAGCAACAATTGGAAGTGTAGCAGAATTCAAATAAAACCCTGTGGTGGAGAAACCATGTCAATATAATTTTTAACAAGATTGATACAGGACAACGAAAAAGATTTAACAGAAAAAACTTTTTGAATCGATAAGAGGTTTTTGTCATAATTTTTTTCAGAAATAAAAATATTTAAAAGGTATCTGTTCCATGACAAAAATAACCCATAGGTAAAAAAAGTATTGACAATTTTCACCTATGGGTTATTTTTGTCATATGAAGCAAAGATATCTAACAGAGATTATTAAAGACGACCTTAAGAAAAAAATGGTATTTTTGGGTGGTCCGAGACAGGTTGGGAAAACCACGCTTGCCCGCTTTGTTGCTGAAGAGGAGCAAGGTTCTGTCTATTTGAACTGGGACAATCCCAGGCATAAACTGCAAATAACAGCCCAGCAATGGCCACCTGATGCGAACTGTCTTGTTTTTGATGAAATACACAAATACGATAAATGGAAGAATCTAATAAAAGGGATCTGGGATACACGATCCAATAATGAGCGAATCATTGTTACAGGATCATCAAGGCTCAATATTTTCAGGAAATCAGGCGACTCTTTGTTGGGAAGATATCATTACCATGTGCTTCATCCTTTTTCATTAAAAGAACTGACAAACGCTGACCTGCCTGACATGCAGATGCCTCAATACTGCCATTCACTTTTGTTCCCAGAAAAAGGTGAGGATATAAAAGACTTGTTTAAATTTGGAGGATTTCCTGAACCTTTTCTTGAAGGAAGCGAACGAACGCTTCTGCGATGGCAAAATGAACGATTCGAGAGAATATTCAGAGAAGATATAAGAACAGCAGAAAAAGTGAGACTGCTCTCCCAGATTGAGCTCCTGGGGGCTCTGCTGCCACCAAGAGTGGCATCTCCACTCTCTCTTGCTTCTCTGTCAGAAGATGTCCAGACAAGTCCGAAAACCATTATAACCTGGATGGATCTGCTCTGTCGCAATTATTATTGTTTTAGGATAATGCCGTTTCATGCAAGGCTTGAAAGAGCTTTAAAAAAAGAATCCAAATACTATCTTTGGGACTGGTCTGAAGTAGAAAACGATGGCCCAAAATTTGAAAATATGATTGCATCCCATTTAAATAAGTTTTGTGATTTTTACCATCATGTTTACGGTTTAGAAATAGCGCTTTGGTATATCAGAGATAGAGAAGGTCGTGAGGTCGATTTCCTCATTACATGGAAGGGGACGCCATGGTTTATGGTGGAGTGCAAACTTAAAGCCTCTTTTCACAGACCTTTGAGCTATTTTGGAGATCGACTGAATGTAGAACAGAGATTTTTGGTTACCCTGGACGAACAGCAGCACTATCTGGACAAAAAAAGCAATGTCCATGTTATTCCCGCATCAAAATTCCTAATGGCACTCTCATAACTCGGACTATATAAAATATATTGACAACCACCACTTTGTGGCATATCTTATATGAAATAATATGAGGCTATGAATAACCTTTAGTATAGAAAAGGCAGCAATGGAAAGTATTGAATTTAAAGACATCAGAGCAAGACTGGAGAAAACACAAAAAGCACTGGCAGAAATCCTTGGTGTTTCCATAAAGGCAATTCACAGTTATGAACAGGGGTGGCGAAGAATACCTCACCATGTTGAACGGCAACTGCTGTTTTTGCTTTCCCGGGTTCTTATCGGTAAAGGCAAATCTTTGAATAAATGCTGGGATGTCCTGAAGTGCCCTGAAAAGAGGCATAAACAATGCCCTGCCTGGGAATTTGATTCCGGTGATCTATGCTGGTTTATTAATGGAACTAAGTGCAGTGGTAAAATCCATAGTACATGGGAAGAAAAAATGAAAGAATGCAGGAACTGCAAGGTTTTTAAAGGGTTCTTTGAAAATTAAAAAAGGGATATAATAGTAATGGATGATTTTTTTAAAAATAGTGTATGTGAGGCTGAAATGGAGGAGGCTTCTCTTTATCGCAAAGAATTGCCTGAGGTTATCAACAGTGTCCTTAAATCCATGGAAGATAAAAGATGCTTTGCCCATATTGGGGATGAACCGATTCATTTTTCCACATCAGTGAAAGAGATGATTGATAAATTCAGAGAAATTCTTTTTCCCGGCTACTTTTCAACTGAAAAGATTGATGGAGCAAACCTTGTTTACAACATAGGTCAAAGTGTCTCTCAGCTTTATGATATCCTGTCTGAGCAGATTATCCATGTGCTGAGACATGATTGCCTGCGGTACGGTCAAAAATGTACTGAGTGTGAAAAAGGCGGTCATAAAATCGCATTAGAGACAATCCAGGCAATTCCTGATCTTCGCGTGTCTCTTGCTGAAGATGTGAAAGGGATATTTGGCGGTGATCCGGCTGCAAAAAGCCATGATGAGATTATTTTTTCTTATCCCGGGCTATATGCCATTACAGTTTACAGAATTGCCCACATTCTTTCTAAACTGGGTGTTCCTCAACTGCCAAGAATAATGACAGAACATGCCCATGGCCTGACCGGGATTGACATACATCCGGGCGCTGAAATTGGAGAAAGTTTTGTTATTGATCATGGAACCGGTATTGTTGTTGGTGAAACTTCTGTTATCGGAAAAAATGTCAGAGTTTATCAAAATGTTACCATTGGCGCATTATCATTGCCTCCTGATGCAGGAGAAAAACTTCGGGGATCAAAACGTCATCCCACTATTGAAGATGATGTCATCATATATTCCGGGGCTACAATTTTGGGTGGCGAAGCTGTTATCGGTGCCCGATCTGTTGTGGGCGGTAATGTATGGCTTACAAGCTCCATCCCACCGGACACCAAAGTATTTATTGAATCCCCCAGTCTTATTTATAAATATCAGGAAGGTAATGGAGGTAAATTATGACCATCAAATCTGATCTGACAAAAGCCTGTGGTAATACCCCTCTGGTTTATATTGAAACAGCAAGTAAGAAAGCCGGGGCAAATATATATGGTAAATTTGAATTTTTCAATCCGACTTCCAGTGTAAAAGATCGGGCTGGACTTGCCATGATTGAGGATGCCTTTAAAACAGGGAAAATCGATTCTGAATCCACCATTGTTGAGCCCACCAGTGGGAATACAGGCATTGCCCTTGCATTTGTAGCAAGAGTAAAGAAATTGAAATTGATTTTAACCATGCCGGAAACCATGAGTGTTGAGAGACGGCAGCTTTTAAAATATCTGGGAGCTACTCTTGTGTTAACAGAAGGGGCAAAAGGCATGAAAGGTGCTATTGAAGAGGCAAAGAAAATTGTCAAACAAACACCAAATTCTTTTATGCCGGATCAGTTTTCTAATCCTGCAAATCCTGAAGCCCACAGGCAGACCACTGCATTGGAAATTTGGAAAGATACAGACGGCAAGGTTGATATTTTTGTAGCAGGCGTAGGCACAGGTGGAACCATAACAGGAGTGTCAGAAGTATTGAAAAAGAAGAATCCTGTTTTAAAAGCTATAGCCGTAGAACCTGCTGATTCACCTGTAATTTCCGGTGGAAAACCCGGCCCTCATAAAATTCAAGGTATTGGCGCAGGTTTTATCCCAAAAAATTTGAATATGGATATCCTTGATGAAGTTGTTTTAGTTGAGAATGATGATGCTCTAAAAGGAGCAAAAGATCTTGCAAAGCAGGAAGGTATCCTTGCTGGTATTTCATCAGGCGCTGCTTTTTATGCAGCGAGAATTGTCGCGTCCCGATCTGAAAATAAAGGCAAAATAATTGTGTTTGTTATTTGCGATACAGGAGAAAGATACCTTAGTACGGATTTATTTAAACCAGTCTGATATTAAAACTTAACATATGGGTTCAATTATGGAAAAGGCGGCTATTTTATTTATTACCTTAATTTGTATGTGTTTCATGACCTCGCCGCTCCTTGTAGCTGATCAGTTTGTAGCAGGGCAGTTAACTGCTGGTCAGTGGGATGAAATTAAAGAAAAAGCAAAAGGGCAGAAAATATACTTTAATGCATGGGGAGGCAGTGAAAGCATTAACGACTTTATTTTACAAGCTGCGAAAAAGGCTGCAAAGGAGTTTGGATTTAAAGTGGTCCACGTGAAAGTTACTGATATAAGTAATGTTATAAGTAGAATCCTTGTTGAAAAAACAGCCCACAGAAATGATAAAGGCAGTGTTGATCTCATATGGATAAATGGGGAAAATTTCAGAGCCATGAAAATGAACAAGTTGCTTTATGGCCCGTTCACACAAAAGCTGCCAAATTATAAATATGTTGATGTGGTAAACAAACCAACTACATTATTTGATTTTACAGTTCCGGTTGATAACATGGAAGCACCATGGGGCATGGCACAGCTTGTTTTCATGTATGATACGGCAAAAGTAAAGTCACATCCTTCCAATATGAAGGAGCTGCTTAAGTTTTCAAGAGAAAATCCTGGAAGAGTTACATATCCGGCTCCTCCAAGTTTTCATGGTACAACGTTTCTAAAACAGGCATTGCTTGAGGTTGTTGATAAAAGGGAGCTCCTTTATAAACCGGTTTCAGAGTCGGGTTTTAATTATGTCACAAAACCTTTATGGGAATATCTTGATACAATTCATCCATTAATGTGGAGAAAGGGGCAGGTGTTTACAAGCGGTGCCTCGGAAATGAAGCAATTGCTTAATGATAGTGAAATATTTATATCACTGAGCTTTAATCCAAATAAAGCAAGTAACGCCATCATGAAAGGTGAACTCCCGGATTCTGTGAGAACTTATATCCATGACTCAGGCACCATAGGAAATACGCATTTTCTTGCCATTCCTTTCAACTCTTCAGCAAAAGAAGCAGCAATGGTTTTTACAAATTTTTTGTTATCTCCTGAAATGCAGGCGAAAAAGGCTGATCCGGCCATATGGGGAGATCCAACTGTACTTTCAATAGATAAATTAACTGGTAAAGATCAGGAAATGTTCTCAAAAATACCAGTGGGAATAGCAACGCTTTCAACAAAAGAGCTTTCAAAGGTTCTGCTTGAACCCCATGCAAGCTGGGTTGAAGCTCTTGAGAAAGAATGGAAAAGAAGATACAATAAATAATCTTTGAGAGAGCCTTATTTAAGCAGTTTTGATTTGAGCAAGTCTTGATTTGAACGAGTCCTTACATGACTGAGCCCTTATATGATTAGTAAAAGAAAAACAAGCAGATTACGCTTTTTTCCACAAGCTGTTGTATGGGTTTTTTCTGTTGCCATATTGTTTGGCCTTGCAGGGACATGGTTTCCATCCTTTGGATACCTGCCGGTTATTGGAAATGATACTTTTTCAATTAAGCCCTGGGTTGATTTTTTAACTCACCCGGGGATAATTCACTCAATACGAGCAACTTTTATTTCAGGGTGGACAGCTTCCCTGGCCGCACTTTTTTTATCCATTCTAATAGTATCATTAAGTTATGGCAATAAAGCATGGGCCTTATTTGAAAAATCCCTTGCACCAATTTTATCCATACCCCATGCCGGATTTGCCATTGGATTTGCTTTTTTAATTGCTCCCAGCGGATGGATATTAAGAGTTCTCTCTCCCGAAGTAACTGGTTTTATCAATCCACCGGACTGGACTATTATAAAAGATGCTTATGGAATCAGCCTGATGGTCTGTATGGTATTTAAAGAGACACCGTTTTTACTTTTAATGATCATGGGAGCACTCACAAGAATTGATATTAAAAGCACTCTGGCTATAGGAAAAAGCCTTGGATATCATAGATTTCAGGTATGGTTCAAGCTGATAGTCCCCCAGTTTTTTCCTGATATCAGGTTATCATTTTACGCAGTTATAGCTTATTCGCTCTCTGTTGTTGATCTGTCCATTATTATAGGCCCAACATCACCGCCTACTCTGTCTGTTCTTGTTTTTCAATGGTTCAATGATGCAGATATTAATATGAGACTGACCGGGGCAGCCGGGGCTTGCGGGCTTCTTGTTATTGTTATTTTCAGTATAGCTGGAATGTTTTTACTGGAAAAATCAGTTACTTATTTTTTAATAAAAAGAGTGGCTGACGGGAAAAGAAAATCAGTGTTCAGTAAACTCACAAGATTGAGTGATTTGTCACTTTATTCAATTTTTTCTGTTACCATTCTATCTGTGACAACTCTTATTATTTGGTCTTTCACATGGCGTTGGAGTTTTCCGGATATTCTTCCTGAGTCATGGTCTTTTTTATTCTGGCAGAAAAGTTTGGTAAAGGTAAATGACCCTATGCTTGTTACCTTATGGGCAGCTCTTGCTTCAACAATAACAGCTGTTATCCTGACTATTGGCTGCCTTGAATATGAACTTACCATCCCAGGAGAGAAGTTGAAAAAAGATCTTGAAAAATTAATCTGGTTTTTGTACCTGCCTCTTTTAATCCCGCAAATGGCTTTTATATTTGGAATACAGATTATATTGACTGTTTTACACATGGATGGTTTGTGGATAACACTTGTTTTATCACATCTTGTATTTGTACTGCCTTATGTATTTTTGACGTTATCAGCAACATACAGAAGTTTTGATGCCCGTTACACAAACACAGGGGCTATTTTATGTGGTTCTATTTGGAGATCGTTTTTATATATTAAACTTCCCATGTTAATGAGGCCTGTTCTGTTTGCCTTTGCTGTTGGATTTTCTGTCAGTGTTGCCCAGTATATCCCGACAATTTTTATAGGTGCAGGCAGATTCTCAACGATCACCACAGAAGCTGTCAACATGGCAAGCGGTTCAGACAGGAGAGTCGTAGCTGTGTATGCGTTATATCAGATGGCTTTGCCTATGATAATGTATATGCTGGCAATTTTCACTCCTAAATTAATTTTTAGAAATAAAAAAGGAATGCAGGTTTGACTCTAAAACTTGATAAAGTTAGAATCAGTTATAACAACATTGACCTTTTTAATGAAATTTCATTGGAAGTTAAAAAGGGAGAGATAACAACGATTATGGGACCAAGCGGCTGTGGAAAATCAACACTGCTTTCTGCCATTTCCGGGAGTTTGTTGCCTGATTTTAAATTGTATGGAGATATACTGCTTGAGGGGGAATCAGTAATTGCAATGCCTATGGAATCAAGGAAGATAGGGATTCTGTTCCAGGATGATATGTTATTCCCCCATATGAATATAGGAAGCAACCTTGGTTTTGCAATTTCTCAATATATATCTAAGAAGAGTAGAAAAGAAAAAATAGATGAAGTGCTTGAAACAGCTGATCTAAAAGGGTTTTACAAGCGTGATCCTGCCACGCTTTCAGGCGGGCAGAGGGCAAGAATCAGCCTGCTCAGGAGTCTTGTGGCAGAACCTAAAGCACTTTTGCTTGATGAACCATTTTCAAAGCTTGATCAGGAACTTAAAGATAAGATGAGAACCTTTGTATTTGATCAGATAAAAAGGATGAATATCCCGGCTATACTTGTAACACATAACCCCGAGGACAGTGCTTGCGGGCAGATCATCAACCTTTAATATCAGCAGGATAGAAATATGTTAGATTCAACAGCAATAAAAATTATAAATAAGCCTCTGGGGCTCATTGCCGGTATTTTAAAGAAAAAAGGAATAAACAAGGATATTGTGACACTATCCGGCTTTGGCGCAGGAGTAATTGCAATTTTATTTTTATATTTACATTTATACATCGTTGCCCTGTTTTTTATTGCACTTAACCGTCTGTTTGACGGAGTAGACGGAGCTCTGGCACGGATAACCCGCCCAACTGATTCCGGCGGGTTCCTTGATATTACACTGGATTTTATATTTTATTCAGGCATTGTTTTTGGTTTTGCGTTGGCAGATTCGACTAATAATGCAATTCCTGCATGCTTTCTTTTATTGTCTTTCATGGGAACCGGTTCAAGCTTTCTGGCGTTTTCTGTGATGGCTGAAAAGAATGGAATTAAAAGCCTTAAATATCCGAACAAATCATTATATTATCTGGGTGGGCTGATGGAAGGGACAGAAACCATTATTTTTTTCATTCTATTCTGTCTTTTTCCTGATTATTTTCCCTGGCTTGCCATTTTGTTTTCAATCCTTTGCTGGATTACAACATGTTCAAGAATTTATACAGGTTATAAGACTTTAAAAGAGACATAGTATGAAAATGTAGCTTTAGATTTTTATGAATATGGTATATAATTTGCAGTCTATTTAGTAGTTTAAAAATAAATATATTTAACAATATTAACAGGAGGTAGTTAACATGGAATTCGGATCAGTTGAAGAAGCATTAGATTTTGCCATTGGCAAGGAAAAAGAAGCAGTCAGTTTTTATTTGTCTTTAGCCAAAGAAGCAACTCAGAATGCACTTAAAGAAACTTTTGAAAAATTTTCAAAAGAAGAAGAAAAACATGTTTCTCTTCTTTCAGACATGTCAGGTAATAAAGAAAAAATTGATTCTTATGAATTTACTGAAATCACAGATCTTAAAATAAGTGATTACCTGGTGGAGACTGAGTATAAAACAGGTATGCCCATGTCTGAGATCCTTAAACTTGCAATGAAAAGAGAAGAAAAAGCAGTAATGCTTTACACAGCTCTTGGAAGCCATACAGATGATGAAGGTGCAAAAAAAGTTTTTCAAATTCTTGTGCAGGAAGAGTCAAAGCACAAACTTGCACTAGAATCACTGTATGATGATTACCTTGCTGACCAGGATGGTTAATTATCAATTGTAGTAAAATAAAAATAAAGGGTTGACTCTGAATCTATCAGCCCTTTATGAAATTTCTTATAGGGTGATAAAATGGATTTAAAATGCCTTTTTAAACCATCTACCATGGCAGTTGTCGGGGTGTCTACATCTCAGGATAACCACCCGGCTAATGTGATCTACAATAAAAATCATTTACGATATCCAGTAAAAACATTTCCGGTTAATCCCAGAGGCGGTCTTATTAACAGGGCAGCTCTTTATAAGAGTGTTGAGCATATTGAAGAAGACGTGGATATGGCTGTTATTGCAGTACGCTCCGAGTATGTCCCGGAAGTGTTGGAACAATGCATAAAAAAGGGTGTTGGAGGCGCTGTAATTATATCCGGTGGATTTGCTGAATCAGGAAATTTAGCTTTACAGCAACGTATCATTGATA
>JAIOSM010000328.1 GCA_021107575.1 Desulfobacteraceae bacterium
AAAGCGTAAAATCTGAGCCATATATTTATTGGAAATGGAATGAAGGCTCTTCCTACTGGGGGTATCCGCTTTCAGTTGATGGACATATTTTTTCAAAACAAGAAATTTTATTTATGGTATCGGTTTCGGAATTTACTGCACCAAATTCATTGGAAATTGTTTTACAGAGTTTTCAATATGCTTTTTTAGATCGATTTGGCGCTTCGTTTCCAATATCAAAAATTGTTAATGTTCCTTTAAACAGAGTTCAAGATGAATATTTGAATAAGTCTGAAGGGTATAGAGAAGAAGATCTCCTTAGTCAATGGGACAAAGGATATCGATTTAAATATGAAGAATTATATGAGATGATTAGCAATTCGCCACATGAGGATATCTCAATAAAAATTATTAAGAGAGAACACTAATAAATTTTAACAGTATTTCCATAGAAACAAAGGGATCTATCACGAAGCAAATTTTTAGAACTACCTATAAACAAATGGTAATGTTTGGCGTTGATCCATTGAAAACCATTAATTCGTTACGAGGATTGCCTATGTATCTTGATGATTTGCGAACGTTAAAAAAACAACAATCCAGAAGTAATAATCTTTTTTCATATGGAAAACCATATCCGTGTTTGAATGATAGGTTTGCTGAAAGCGGAAGCGGCAAGGGGCATTACTTTCATCAGGATTTGCTAGTAGCAAGGAGAATTTGCAGCCATAAACCTGTCTTGCATGTAGATGTAGGTTCGAGGATTGATGGATTTGTTGCTCATGTTGCCTCGTTTCGCCCAATTTTAGTGTATGACATTCGCTCTCTTTCAAATAACATTCCTAATGTTACATTTGTTCAGGCGGACTTGATGGGGGAAATCCCAAATCATTTGACTCAAAGCTGTGATTCTTTGTCATGTTTGCATGCTATTGAGCACTTTGGTTTAGGACGGTATGGTGACCCCATTCGCTCGGATGGTTATCTTCTTGGATTGGACAACTTGTATAGAATTTTGAAAAAAAATGGCAAGTTTTATTTTTCTGTTCCAATCGGACCGCAACGGATAGAATTTAACGCACAACGCATCTTTTGTGTAAAATATTTGCTTGAACTTTTTAGTGATAAATTTATTATTGATTGTTTTTCGTTTGTTGATGACAAAGGAGACTTGTATGAACATGTTGATTTTACAGTTAAAAGCATAGAATCTAATTTTGGTTGTACATACGGGTGTGGTATTTTTGAATTAACAAAGTTGTGATGTATGCATTTTTGATAATTGAAGTAAATATGGGATATTATAAATATTGTAGTCATGATAGGATTTCCATATAAAATTAATGCATAATGATAAATACAGATTGTTGATTGTAATGCGTTGGCCTGTTGGCGGTATCAGGACTTTTTGTAAATATGTATATAATTATTTTGATCCTGATAAATATAGTTTTACTATTATGGCACCTGATACTTATGAAACAAAGGAATTAATGAATGATTTATATAAATTTAATCCATCTTTTATTCCTATAACCAGAAAAAACGAAGAATTAGATAAGTTTTTTAAAATCAGAGTGCCTGTACATCTGATATATAAAGAAAAATTTGATTTGATTTATTCCCATGGTATTTCAGCAGGGCTTTTATCTGCGATTCCAGCATATTTACTGAAAATATCGCATATAATGACAATACATGAAACTTTGACAACAGGGCCGTCAAAAAACCTTTCTGATAGATTTAGAAAAATATTGTTTTCATTAACACTGCCCTTAATTAATATTATTCACCATGTTTCTTATGATGCAAGAAAAAATATTTTAGATAATATCCCTGTATTAAAATATTTTCCCAAAAAGCATATTGTTATTCAAAATGGAATCAATGTTCAGCAGTTTGTTAAGGCAGAGGCTGTAGATTTCGGTAAACAGCTAAATCTGCCGGATAATAGGTTTTTGATAGGATTTTTCGGGCGGTTTATGCCTGAAAAAGGGTTTAAATATCTTGTTGAAGCAATTGAAATCTTATCAAAGAAAAAAGACTTATTAAAGGAACCCGTTGTTTTGGCATATGGATGGGGCGCATTTATCAGGGAGGAACAGGAAATTATAAAAAAGAAAAAATTAGATAACTATTTTAGATTTATGCCGTTTACCTCCAATGTAGCATCATCACTTAAAGGCCTTGATGTTGTAGCTGTCCCGTCATTGAGGGAGGCATTTGGATTAATAGCGGCAGAAGCATTAACGGCAGGGGTTCCTGTTATTGGAACAAACTGTATCGGGCTTAAGGAAGTTTTACAAGATACACCGGCAACTGTTGTGCCGCCTGGAGACTCTGTTGCACTATCTGATTCTTTAATGCAGGAAATGTATAATCCATCAAAAGAAAAAGCTATAAATTTTGCAAATACTGCATCAAAAAGGTTTGATGTCTTTAAACAGGCTGAAAGATTAGAAGCAGAAATAATTAAATTGATTTAACGGGGTGGTCGGTTAGCTCCTCCTGCTGTATCACCAAGAATATCCGTGCGTAACTTTCTCATCTATAATGTGTCCTTGCGGTAAGCCTGTATGAAAAAACATAAAAAATAAGATAAGCTTGGTTCATCAATCAATTAACACCTGAAGATCAGGTATAAAAGACAAGCGGTAATAAGTCAACCCCCAAATGGACAGAGCCAAAATACTAATGAATAAGATGTACCTCATATGGTTTTTTGTTTTTAAGTACGGAAAAAACAAC
>JAIOSM010000398.1 GCA_021107575.1 Desulfobacteraceae bacterium
TAACTTCTGTTACAAGAGATGATTTGTCTGACGGCGGTGCAGATCACTTTGCACAAACCATTTCCCAAATAAGAAATAAAATGGGCGGCAAAAGTAAAATTGAAATTTTAATTCCTGATTTCAAAGGCAATAAAAAAGCCCTTAAAACAGTACTTCATGCAAAACCTGATGTTTTAAATCATAATATTGAAACTGTTCCATCTCTTTATAAAATTGCCAGGCCGGAAGCCAACTATAATCAATCTCTAAATCTTTTTTCTAACTCTTTGGAAATTGACGATTCAATACCTTTAAAATCAGGAATTATGGTTGGACTCGGTGAAACTTACAATGAATTGTTTGAAACAATGAAAGATCTTTTCAAATCAGGTTGTTCAATGCTGACGATTGGTCAATATTTACAACCATCTAAAAAGCACCTACCTGTAAAAAAGTATTATTATCCTGACGAATTTATCGAGCTTGAAAACCTTGCAAAAAAAATAGGATTTTCAGAGGTTGCTTCAGGACCATTTGTCAGAAGCTCATATAAAGCAGAAGAACTGCTCAACACCACAGCTTCAAAAAGTTACAAACCCATCATCGTGCCTGCTTCAGCTATTTCTACATAGGACACACCATGTTTCGCACCAAAATGCCCGGCAAGTACTGTAACTAAATCCTCTGAGAAAAAACATTTTTCTTTTAACAGGGTTGAAACAACTCTTTCAAATGGAAATAAAGACTTTTCATCTCTTTCGATAAAACTTGCATATACGCCGTATGACAAAGCAAGTGCCCGCATAACCTGTTTATCGTAAACCTGAGCATATATTGGATTATCGCCTCTGTATGCTGCTATTTCTATAATAGATCTTCCGGTCATTGAATCTGCCAAAATGGCTTTTGTATTAAGTCTTAAAGAAGCCTTAACCCCGGCTTTTGCAAGATAGGCAGTGACTTTATTTTCCAATGCATAGGGAACATCAAAAAACGAACTTGTCCTTAGTTCTACTTCTTCTGCTATGCCTGCCATCATTCGTACTGCTTCTTCAGGATATTTACCATTGGCTGTTTCCCCTGATAACATTAAAGCATCTGCATGATCAAGACAGGCATTGGCAACATCAGAAACCTCAGCCCTGGTAGGTCGTGGTGATGTGATCATTGTATGCAGCATTTGAGTTGCAATTATCACAGGTCTTCTTCTCTTTATACATGTTCTTACAATCTGTTTTTGAATTAAAGGTATTCTTTCTGCCGGGATTTCAACTGCAAGATCTCCTCTTGCAACCATAACTCCATATGCATGATCTAAAATTTCCTCTAAATTATCAACACCATCGCAATTTTCGATCTTTGCAATAATTTTTATGCTGCTTTTTTTCTCATCAAGAATTTTTTGGACTGCAAGCACATCTTCTTTGTTGCGAACAAAAGAATGTGCAATAAAATCCAGATCATTATCATGGGCAAACTTTATAAATTCTATATCTTTTTCACTTAAAGCCGGAAGTTTTACATGAACTGATGGTATATTCACACTCTTTTTCTCACCAATAACACCATCATTTTCAACGTAACAATAAAGATAATTATCATCTTTCTCCATCACCGCAAGAGCAATGCATCCGTCATCAATCATAATAGATGATCCCATGGGAATATCATCAACAAATCTATCATAGGAAACATAAATAATATCTTTGTTGGATTTTTTACAATGATCACCTTTTATACGTATAGTATCGCCATGTTTCACTGATATTGGAGAATCTGATCGGCAAGTTCTTATTTCAGGACCTTTTGTATCAATTAAAATGGCAATTTTGTCCGAGACTTTCCTTGTATTATTAATAACTTCAAGGGCGTCATCATGGGTCATATGTGCAGTATTCAGCCTGACAACATTCACACCTGCTTTGTGCAATCTTTGTAGAAATGATACCTCACATGACTTATTAGAGATCGTTGCTATAATTTTAGTTTTTCGTGCCACCATCTATTCCTCCGGAATACTGATGTTTAATTACAGGTTCTGAAAAGAAAATCCTTAATTAAAATTTGTGGATCTTGAGAAGATGATTTAAACTTATTATCAAGTTCTCCAAGGTCAATTAAAATATTTTCAAGTTCAGTTATTGAAAAGTTATCAGATTTTTTGAATATCTGATATTCAGGATAAGTGCTTTTGGATTTTGATGCAAGAAAAAAATCACTGGAACTTTCTTCCCATGACTCAAGCTCTTTAACAAGAGCAACATCAGCTCTCTTTATTTCAGGCACAACAATATTGTTAAACTGATTAAAATCCTGGCCCCTGATCCATATTTTTTGATTCTTTACGTCAAAATTTTCAATAAAACATTTTGCAGCAAAAATTTTCCTTACATGATTGGTTAATGCTTTTAAAATTTGAAGAACGTGAAAATTTGAGTTTAATAAAGAGGATAAAAGAGACAAAGTTTTTTTAATATTTTTATCAGAAAACGCATTAGTGAAATCAAAAATCGGATCAATTTTTGTTCTCTTAACCAATTCAGTAACGGCTTGAACAGTAATTCTTTTTTGTTTTCCAATAAAGGAAACAAGCTTTTCTAAATTATCTTGAAATGTATCAGGATCAAATCCTGTAAGATCAATAAGGTTAATAAAGGCTTTTTCTTCTATTTCCTTTTGGTGCTTTTGAAGAATCTGTTTAGTTATACTTCGTAAAAATTGAGTCTGCTCACCTATATCTCTTTTGCTTAAACCCATGGGAATAGTACAATCAACAGCAAGCCCATTTTCTTTAGCTGTCTTAAAAAAAGAAGATCTTTTATCAATTTTTAATAAAGTAATAATAAGAAAATTATTTTCAGGAATGCCGCTATTAATAAAATCAGATAATCTTTTGAACTCTTCCTTTGAAAGGCTGATATCTTTTACAAAAACAACTTTTTTATTCATAAACACTGAAAAAGTTGAAATTTCTTCAATAATATCGCCTATTGTGAGGTCTTCGCCTGAAAGTAACGTATATGAAAGTTCTGTTTCTTCTTTTGAAATTAATTTTGAGACAATAAAGTCAGCTTTTTTATCTGTTAAATATTTTTCACCCCAAACAAAATACAATTGAGGAAAGTTTTTATTTGGGAAGGACTTAAAAAAATCTTCGAGTTGAGTATGTTTAATTTGAGTCATTATTCTTTTTATAAAGGTAAAATAACATGTATATGGAAATCAAACCTATTACTATGCTAATACCCTGAGAGACTGACAATGGAGACCCA
>JAIOSM010000136.1 GCA_021107575.1 Desulfobacteraceae bacterium
AAATCATTTCCTTCAAGTGTTGAAAAATCAGAAAGGTAATCTGCTGTTCTATGGGCATCTTTATAATTTTTAGTGTAGATAAAATACATCGACTTTGCTTCAAGAAATCCCGGATAAAGGAAAAGAAATCCAAATTTTTCAATGTCTGTTTCTGACTTTAACAATAAACTTTCAGATAATTCAAACTCTCCTTGTTTCATGGCAAAATCAATCTTAACAAGATTTTTCAAGGCTCTGTATTCAGGATGTATCCCCTCTTTTGTTAAGTCTTGTATCTTTGATAAAAAAATTTGGGCATTTGTAAAATCTCCAGCCTGGACATGCCCTAAAATCATCACAATTGAAGCATTAAGCTTAAGATCAGTGTTGTTAATTTTACCTGCCAGAACAATTGCATTTTGGCATGCTGAAATTCCCCTTAAAATATCGCCATTGCCGGCAATATAGCCAAACCCGATCTGCTGCCACAAAAGAGCTCTTGCCCAGGTAAATAAAAGCTGCCTATCAATGGGATTAAGAAGCTTTTCTCCTTTGTTTATTAAGCTTAATATCATATGAAAACGCTTTCTCATAAAAACTTTTGCTTCAATAAGATAAGCAATACAAAGGATTTGCCCCCGAATATCATTTACCTTTTCAAAAAGAGATAAAGCTATTTTAAAATCATTGATGTTTTGAACTCCACCCTTAATACGCCTTGTTACTGTAAGATAAAAAATAAGCCATGGGTCTTGCCAGATCATCTCATTAGGAAGCGAGGCTATCCATTTTTCTAAATCATCGTATCTTCCTTTAATTACAAAATCAGTCCCCAGAATTTTTATTATCCTGCCAATCTCTGTATAAAGGTGTCCTTCAATATAATAAGTTACTGCTTGCTCATACTTTTCTTTTTCCTGAAAAATCCTGCCAGCCTCAATATTGAGCTTTTTAAATTGTTCCTTGCTTATATTCCTTAATAAAACTCTTTTCAAAAAAGTTCTAAAAAGCTTATTATATCTGAAAACAGGCCATTCCCCTGAAGAATCTAATCTATGTATAAAAAGGTTTCTTTTTTCAAGTTCTTTTAATATCTGCACTGTATCAGGGACATCCTTAAAAAATTCTTTCAACACTTCAGGGTCAAGGACTTCAAAAAGAGACGTTTTCATTAAAAAATCTTTGATATGTGAAGATAAAGATGAATATATTTCTTCGGAAAAAAAAGAGAATGCATCTGTCGCAATATGGTCAGGCAATTTAGTTAAGTCAGGTGAGCGCCTCATTGATTCTGAAACAAGAGTAAGCCCGCCTGCCCACCCTTCCGTTGCAGCCTGGATTTTTTTTATCTGGGATAAATCAATTTTTCCCTGTTGTTTAAGTTCTGTAAAAAACATCTCTGTTTCATCAAGAGTAAACTTTAGATCTTCATTATTCAAAACAATTGCCCTTTTATCCATTTTCAATTTTGCAATGGATAAAAGAGGCATCTGCCTTGATAAAAGGAAGAGGGAAATATGGGTCGGGATATCCCTAATGATATTTTGAATCAAAGAAAAACTTGATGCATTTTCATCAATAGAATCTAAATCATCCATTACAATATTAATTTTTTGATCCATAGTATTCAGAAAAGAAATTAATACCTCACTGTACCTTGCAATATCTTCTCCCACTCCCCCGACTCCCAATGTTGTTTGAGGAATTTTTAAATTTTTAAAATATTCACTGTTTCCTGCGACCTTGGAGAATGCATTAAAAAGCATATAAAAAAGTTTTGTGTGATCTGATTCGCTCTTGCCCAGATGCAACCAGACAGTCTGAGCATGATCCTGCTTTGAGGACTTATTAAAAGTTCTGGAAAGATATGATGCTATAAGTGTTGATTTGCCCTGAGCTGCCTGCCCTATAATTAAAAAAACTCTTTTTTGTCTGTTTTGATCAAGAAATGAAAAGAGCCTGTCTCTTTCAACAACATCTAAGACCTGGGGAATTGCATATTTTCCTGTTAGCATGACTTGATCCTGTTATACCTGATTTCGTTATACCTAATCTCATTATTCATCTATTTTTTCTTCAACAAGATCAGCAATTTTGTTAATCCCTGCCATTTCAAAAAATCGAATATAATTATAGGAAAGTCCTTCCATGACAACTGATATATTTTTGTCTCTTATACCCTTTGCAAAGTTGATCAATGTTGATATACCACCCTTGTTGATTGAAAAACTATCATCAAAGATGATTATTGCCTTACTTACTTTGTCAAATTGTTCAGAACCTAAAAGCTTTGATAAAGAATCATTGGCTTTAGAAGACAATTCACCTTTTATTTTTATATTAATCCTATTGTCTGTTTGTTCTTCTGTTAGACTGAACTTCTCTATCTTTGCCTGACTCATTCTTTTTTCTGCTCTTGCCAAAGCTGAATTTAAAGCCTGCCTTTCAACAGGTTTATTAATAAAATCAGAAGCAGAAAGATCAAGGGCCTTAACAGCTTTTTCCATATCTCCGTGACCTGTGATAATAATTACTTCAGATTTAATATTTGAATTTCTAATTTTTTCAAGGACTTCAAGCCCATCTATTCCCGGCATTTTAAGATCTGTAAAAACAATTTCAGGACTGATTTCATTAAATATCTTAAGCCCTTTTTCGCCATCTTCAGCTATATAGACATCATACCCATAAGCTTTAAGAAAAAGACGGAACATGGCAAGAGTTGGTTTTTCATCATCAATCACAAGTATTTTAATCATTTGCAGTCTATCCTTTTTTTAAATATACAGGAAAAAGAATTTTAAAAGATGCGCCCTTGCCTTCAATGCTTTCAACACTGATGGTTCCGTTATAATCTCTCACAATACCCTGAATTATTGATAATCCAAGGCCCATTCCTTCTCCCATCTCCTTTGTTGTATAAAACGACTCAAATATCTTCTCTATCTCCTGAGTTCTAATACCTGTACCATTGTCGGCAACGACTATTTCAACATTTTCCTTGTCATGGGATGAAGAAATTATTATTTCCCCCTTTGGAATATCCACACCGCTTTCAATTCTCTGATTTACAGCATCTTTTGCATTGATTACAAGGTTGAACAAAACCTGTTCGATCCTGTTATTATATGCCAGCACAGGGGGGATGGATTTATCAAGCATGAGTTTCAGATCAATATTCTGAAGTGTAATTTGCCGACCAATAATCTTATTCACAGATCTTATACAATTATTTATATTAATAATCTCCCTTGCAAAATCCGCTTTTCTGGAAAAGCTTTTCAGCCGGTTTACTATTTCCGCAGCCCTTGTCACCTGGGAGCTGATTTCATTTAAAACCAGATCAAAATCCGCTTTAGCCACTTTTTCTTTTCTTTCCTTCATCATGAGAAGATATTCACTCCCCATCTTGATAGCATTAAGGGGTTGATTGATTTCATGAGCAATTCCAGCTGACATTTTTTCAAGATTTGTCATTTTGCTTGCCTGGATGAGCTGTGAGTCCTTTTCAACAAGCTCGGTTATATCCGTAGTAGCCACGATCAACGCATTTCCTTCTCTATATTCAGCAGGGCTTGCATGAATATTTACAAAAACAGAGCTGCCATCTTTATTATAAAACTTAACCTTGGAACTGATTACAACTGATTTCCCTTCAGGGTAATCCCTTGTAAATTT
Organism: Desulfobacteraceae bacterium; assembly: GCA_021107575.1. GTDB lineage: Bacteria > Desulfobacterota > Desulfobacteria > Desulfobacterales > Desulfobacteraceae > JAIOSM01. The sequence goes on from JAIOSM010000136.1 coordinate 3,658, forward strand.
ATCTTGTTCAAGGCTGCCCATGCTAAAAAAATTCATTTCCAAAAGGTCCTCGCTATTGTAACCAAACAATTCCACTGCTTTTTGGTTTGCAGCAAGGATTTTAAAAGTTTTCCTGTCAATTACAAAAATCGGATTTGGTCCTGCTGTAAAAAGCGATTTATATTTTTTTTCCGATTCCATGAGTTTTTTAGTAGAGGCTCTAATTTCTGAAGTCATTTCCATAAATGAATCAGTAAGCTTTCCAATTTCGTCTTCGTTTGCGCCAATGCCTGGTGGCACCCTGGTTAACCCATTGGTCAAATCATCCTCAGAAATAATATCAAAATTTCCCTTTGTGAGTTGATCTGTATATTTTATTAGAGAAGAAACAGGTTTGGTAATATGTCTTGCAAGCTGGTGACTTAGGAAAAAAAAGATAACAGTTACTGCAGAAAGAAAACTTAAAAAAAGAAGACGCATCTTTGATACCAATCTTTCTATATGCTGTCTATCGACTCCAACCTGAACCGAGCCAATAGTATAAAGTCCTTCTGTTACAGGTACAGAAATATGGAATACAGAATGTCTAGTACTATTTAACAGCTCAATGCTCTTTTTTTTATAATCTGGCTTTTTAACAATATTTTTTAAAGCCTCAGGAAAAAATGTTGTAAAGCTATGGGCAAGAATATTCCCGTCTTTATCGCTTATAATAAGATAACGAACAATATTTTTTCTATTGCCAAGCCTTGCATCATAGGCAATAGCGGTAAGTTCAGCTTTATTCTTTGTTAACATATAAACCCTTGCACTGTCTGCAATACTTTGGGCTATTCCGGTGCCTCTTTTTTTAAGCTCTGTTGTAAGGCTGGAAATAAGAAGCCATCTTGTAAAAAGTGCTATTACTAAACTTACCAAAAGAATAAAACCAAGGCAGGAAATAAAAATTTTATTTTTAAGACTTAATTTATTAAAAAAATTCATTTAATTAAAATAAGCTCTCCATTTTTAATTTTAGTAAAATAAACTCTGTCTAAACCCTGATAATCATCTTTACCAAAAGAGAGCCTGTTTAAAATACCAAGATCAAAATCATTGATTGATTCAATTGCTTCAATAAACTTTTCCCTTGTAATAGCAGGTCCTGCTCTTTTTAAGCCCTCCACAAGCACCCTTGCATTAATATAGCCTTCAAGCCCTACAAAACTTGGTTTGCTTTAAGGGTAATATTTTGCAAGCAATGTAATATATTCGTCTACTCCTGGTAAAGAAGGATTAGAGCTGCTTTTTTTCGGTGGAGGGACAACCTGGGTTACAATAACGCCTTCACCTGCATCTCCCAATCTTCTGGCAAGCTCTTTTGAACCAACAAAGGAAACATTATGGAAAACAGGAGAAAACTCACGTTCCTTTGCAACTGTAATAAATTTTGCACAGGAATCATATGTCCCAATCATAATCACTGCCTGGGCATCAGATTCTATGATTTTTTCCAACCCTGCTTCAACATCAAGAGTACCCCTTACATATGATCCCTTTGCTACAGGTTTTAAATCATATTGTTTTAAAGCAATTTCAGCACCTCTTAAGCCATCAAATCCGTATTCGTCATACTGATAAAATACTGCAACTCTATTAAGGTTCATATTCTTTACAATCATGTCAACAGCAGCTTTTGTCTCCTGGTAATATGATGCCCGGATATTTATCAGGTATTTATTCACAGGATGTCTTAATCTGCTTGCACCTGTAAACATTCCGATCAAAGGAATTTTTGCTTCATTAATAAGAGGTATAATCTTTACTGTGGTTGGCGTTCCAACATAACAAAACAAAGAAAAAACCTTGTTTTCAAGTATTAATTGTTGCGTATTGTAAAGGCATCTGGCCGGTTCATACCCGTCGTCCAGAGTAGTTATCTTTATCTTTCTTTTATGTATGCCACCCTTTTCATTTATATGCTTAATATATGAAAAGGCTCCATGAAGTGTCTGTGTACCAAGGTATCCGGCATGCCCACCCAGAGCAAGAGAAGAACCTATAAGAATTCCATCTTCAGTAATTCCTGTTTTATCCCCAAAAGAGGACAAGGGATCTTCAGAAGGATTACATGAAAAAATAAAAAAAAGACCTGTCATCATAAATATAATAATAAGGTATGACTTGATCTTAAGCTTAATCATAGTACAACCTTTTTTATTACTGCCTGGGCAGATTTCCCGTTTGCCAACGTTGTTATCGACTTTTTAAAACTTATATGTCTTAAAAACTCTGTTTTATTTTCACATGACTGGCTTTTTAGCCACTCATAGTCAATAAAGTCCTCGCCTTTATCTAACACTGTTATATAACTTATTCCAAGGGAAGTAATATTCTGAAAAAAATGTGACCCCTGGGAAGGGTCTGCTTTAATACTTTCTATTGTGGCTTCTACCATAACACCGACATTTGAAATATTATTCCAGGAAACCGGTATTCCAAGCCATCTGTCTGAAGATCCCCATCTTCCAGGACCAATCAGTATGTATTTTTTACCTGTATCGTTGAAAATTGCGTTTAATTTGTTGATTTCTTCTGCAATTTCCACAGTTTTTGCAGCATTAAATTTTTCAGGATCAACATAGATTATATCCTTTATATCTTCATAATCGCCATTTCCAAGGGATGTTGTTGAAAAGCAGAAAGCCTCTTTTATATCCTCTTCTTTAATCGTTACATCCATATTTTGCCTGTATCTACCCATGGGTCTAATCTGAAGCAGAGAGAACTCTGCTTTTTTATCACCATCAGTTGCAAAATTTACTGCAAATTCAATTTCAATGGAAGTACCCATCCATTTATTTCCAATTTCTGTTATCTCTTTAAGAATACTTGCAAGAGGGAACAAATCATATTTCAAAACACTTGCAAAGGTTAATACAGGATAGCCTGATTTGGAAAACGAATCTCTTATTTTATTATCCTGGGGATAATAGGTAGATGAAAGAGACTGTACAATTGGATGATCAGCTGCATCACTTATATCAATTTTTTCAACAAAAGGATCGTCATTAAAAGTATCAGAAAAAATTAGATCTTCCTGAGGACTATCTATCTTTAACGCATAAAAAAAATTCTGGGCGTTTTTAAGGATATCATTAACTATAGAAAACTGAGGTAGCAACTGGGGCTGTTTTGGACAAAAGCGAATAGTTTTCCCTCCTTCCATGACAATTTTTCCAAGGCCAAGGGCTATATATGAGATACCATCTTTTGCTTTCAGGCTTGCCACAGGATAAAAATTATAAGATTGTGCTACTCCGGAAATTGCCGGATAAAAATAATTATCATGCCGCCTGCCAATCAGCTGTTGAAGAACCACGCCCATCTCTTCATCTTCTATCCTGTGCATTGTGCTTTTAGCATATGACTTTGGTGCTTGTAAGTATGTTGATGCGTAGACAAGTTTTATTGCCCTGATAAGTCTTGCGAAACGCAGATTAAAATCCGACTCACTATTTGGCAGCATATAAGTTCTGTAAAGTCCTGCAAAAGGTTGATAATGAGCATCCTCAAATAAACTTGAGGACCGGACAGCAATGGGAAATTTTGCATATTCCAAATATATCTTTAAATTAGCTTCAAGCCAGTCAGGCAGTTTAGCATCTAAAAAGCGTTGGATAATTGTCTTATCCTGATGTTGGGCGGATTCTTCCAAAAGTGAAGCCAAATCATTTATAGCAATAAAGGATTTAAACCCTTCAGTGGTAATTACAAGCGTTTTAGGGATGTTGAATTCCACATCAGGAAATTTTTCCTTTAATGATATATTTTTTTCAAGTTGCGATGCCATAAATGCAAGCCCTCTTGCTTTACCTCCAAGAGAACCTTTCCCAATTTTTATAAAGCCAGTCTCAGAATCAAACTGATCTGCATTAAAATCAATAACAACGCCCTGTCGACTCCCTTTTCTTCTTTCACGGATAGTTTTAATAAGAAAATTTCTTAGATCATTAACTATTGGAAAATCTTTAATTTTATAGGGCTTAAGCTTAATAGACAGCTGGATCTCTGACCTTGCCATGAGCCATCTTGAAAAATCATTATTTTGTGCATGAAAAATTACTGATGTATCGGGAATATCAGGCAAAAGCTTTTCTATTGCTCTTAAATCAGAAGCTCTTGCTATTTTTTTCCCATCCGGCATTGTAAAAATAAAATCACCAAACCCAAGTTCTTTAATAAAAAACTTTTGAATCCTATCATTTAAATTTAAGGAATTTTTATTAATAAATACTGCGGGGATATTGGTTACCATGTCCCGTAACTGCTCTTCTGTGCTGAGAGCCAAAAGAGGCAAATCCGGATTTTCTTTTTTTATCTTTGTTAAAAGATCATATCCAGCCCTGGCATCAGGCATTCCTCTCTTTGGAAATCTCATATCAGAAAAAACACTGAGCAGATATGGTTTATATTTTTTATAAAGAGTCCAGGCCTCTTCATAATTTTGTGCAACAAGAACTTTAGGGCGGCCTCTCATTTTTAAAAGCCTGTGCTCATCATTCAATGATTCATCAATAACCGCCTGGGTCTGTTCCACTATTTGCTTGTACAGAACAGGTAAAAATGCAGAGAAATGATATGGCGAATCTTCAACCATGATTATCACACGAACATTAGCGTTTTTTGTATCAAAGGCAACATTCATCTGATCTTCAAGGTTTTTAATAATAGCAAGCAGCAAATCGGCATTCCCGCCCCAGACATATACCCTGTCAATTGCACCCTTATTTTTTTTATTTATATAATTATGAATATTACATGTGTTGTGCACAAGCAGAAAAAAAGGAAGGTCTGGATATAATTTTTTCACCTGCTTACCAAACTCATAGACATCAACATTGTCAAGGCTTGGCATGGCAATGACCAGGTCAAACTTTTTTTTTGACAGTTTTATAAACGCATTCTTAGCAGATGACACCCATGACAATTTCGGAGGCCTGGACAAATTCAACCCCTGATATTCATTAATTATTCTTGGTGCAAGTTTTCCTTCTTCCTCCATGATGAATGCATCATAGGGGCAAGAAACCAGAAGGATATCCTCAACCTTTTTCTTCATCAACTCATGATAAATTTTAAAAAAAGGATCGTAATTATCTTTGTTATCATTATCAATAGTTTCCATGAAAAGAATAGTACCCTGACAAAGTGTGAAAATCAAATACTAAGTTATAAGGTCAGCCCATGCCTGTATATTTATCTTTGTGCTTGACATAGAATTTCCTGATTACTAATGTATAAAAACAATTCTATTCAAAGACATAGACAAAAAGGAGTTTCTATGAATGCAACAGACTGGAATCCCGGAACCCTTCTTCAAACATCCGGATATTACTGGAAAACATGCACTTTACATACCGGAGTAAAGCTGGATATTTTTTCCATTATCAATAACGAAAAACTGTCTGTAAAAGTAATTGCCAAAAAAATCAGTGGGGATGAACGAGGAGTGGGCGTACTTTTAAATGCCCTTGCTGCCATGGGACTTTTAAAAAAAGAGAAGGATCTCTATTCAAATACACCAGAGGCAACCACCTTCCTTTCCAAACACTCTGATCAATACCTTGGATTCATGATCATGCACCACCACCATTTAATGGAATCATGGAATAAGATGGATCAGGCCATTATAGAAGGAAAACCCATCAGCACACGGTCTTCTTTTTCAGACGATAAAAGACGTGAAAGTTTTCTCATGGGCATGTTCAACAGTGCCATGGCTATTGCTCCGAAGCTTTCAAAAATCATTAACCTTGAGGGCTGTACCAGTTTGTTGGATTTTGGCGGCGGGCCAGGAACCTTTGCCATCCATTTTTGTATGCAAAACCCAAAGTTAAAGGCTAAAATTTTTGACTTGCCTACCACTCGACCCTTTGCTGAAAAAATTATTAAAAGATTCAACATGTCAGATCGTGTTGAGTTTATTTCCGGGAATTTCGTGGACAAAGGGTTTAACTTGAAGGAAAAATTTGATGCAACGTGGCTGTCCCATATTCTTCATGGAGAAGGCCCTGAAGATGCGCAGGCTATTATTGAAAAAGCTGTGTCAGCATTGAAATCCGGAGGAAAAATATTTATTCATGAGTTTATTTTAAACAGTAATATGGACAGCCCGCTTTTCCCGGCTCTCTTTTCTATTAATATGCTTGTAAGAACACCCAATGGCCAATCCTATTCTCAGAATCAACTTTCAGATATGCTGACAAAAAAAGGAGTAGTTGATATCCAGCGGCTTGATTTTGTTGGACCCACAGAATCAGGTATTCTTGTTGGTATCAAAAGTTAATTAGGAACTATAGATATAGATGAAAATCGGGATACAGACTTGGGGAAGTCAGGGAGATATTCGTCCCTTTATAGCTTTGGCTGCCGGGCTGAGTACTGCCGGTCATGAGGTCACTCTGGCAGTAACGGAAATTACCAATCAAAAATTTACTGAATTTGGAGAGCGCCTGAATTTTTCTGTCCGTCATATCGGTCATATTGAACATGATGAAAACCAGTTCAAGGAACTTGCTTCCAAAATTTTTTATGAATGGAGCCCTTTGAAAAAAGGAGATATGATTATCTCCAACTTTTTTAATCCCGCAATTGAAGATATGCTGTCAGCGGCCAAACAACTCTGTAAAGAAAATGATCTGGTTATCGGTCATTTTTTTATCTATCCCTTGAAGATTGCTGCCTTGCAACAGAACTGCCCTTTTATGACAGTTTTTACCACACCTCTGATTCCTTCACGCTTCTCACCTCCTCTGGGAATTCCTGAAATTGCCACATGGATGAATCCAGTATGGTGGAGACTTTTTGATTTTTTCATGAGTATGGGATGGAAAAAAACAATAGACCCTCTGTATATCCGAGAGGGAGTCCCTTGTGAAAAAAGTTTGATAAAAGGAATCTGGCGCTCATCTCTGCTTAATATGGTTGCTGTCAGTCCCGCGTTGTTTCCACCCCAACCAGACTGGGAGAATCAATACCATTTATGCGGATTTTTTGATCTGCCAGACAAAGGAGAAACCGGACAGATACCAGAAGACCTTAAAATCTTCCTGGATCATGGACCTGCTCCAGTGTACATTACATTTGGCAGCATGATTGCCAGTGATCCCAATCCTGAAGGCATCACAGCGCTGCTTATCAAAAGTGTCCACATTGCGGGATGTCGGGCTATTATCCAGTCCAACTGGGAAGATCTGCCTGAGCTGCCTGAATCAAAAAGTATCTACAGAACCACCCACGCCCCCCATCAGAAAATTTTCCCGAAATGTGCTATGGTAATCCATCATGGAGGCGCTGGAACCACACAAGCTGCTACTCTTGCAGGGTGCCCCTCGCTGGTGGTTGAGCATTTTGCAGACCAGCCGTTATGGGGAAGCATTCTGGAACGCATGGGTCTTGCACCAAAACAATTACATCGAAGAAATGTGACGCCTGAAAAATTGGCACGGGCTATCAAAAAAGTATTGAACTCACCTGAACTGTCACAAAAAGCAAAAATCATCAGTGCAACCATGCAAAAAGAAAACGGAGTGACCGGGGCAGTTAAATTAATTGAAAAAACAATGGCTAATTTTTAATTTATAACTCTACAGAGAAAAAACATGATCAAAAAATTAAGGAGAATAAGATGTCTCAAAAAAATGCAGTGGGCGTAGAAGATCTTTCAATAATATGTCATACAGATGTTTTTGATTTTAAAACCACAGATGAATTGTCGCCTCTGGATTCTGTTATTGGACAGGCCCGTGCTGTTGGAGCCATTGATTTCTGCCTTAATATGAAGACGCCTGGCTACAACCTTTTTGTAACCGGAGATGAAGGAACCGGCAAAACTACAATTTTGAAACATATTTTAAAAGACTTTGCTTCAAAAGAAGATACTCCAAAAGATATCTGCCTGGTTAATAATTTTGAAGATACTTTTTGCCCAATTCCTTTTTATCTGCCTCCGGGAACTGCTATTCCTTTTAAACGTCTTATGGCACGGTTTATTGAAACTCTGAAAACACAAATGCCCCGATCATTTGAAGATGAAGCCTTTAAGAACCAACATAAAAAAATTCGGGAAAAATATAATAATAATAAAGATGTGATATTCAAAGAAATTGAAGCTTTTTCAACACCTCTCGGCATTGGAATTGCACATACTGAACAGGGATACAAACCCATACCTCTGCAAGATGATCAACCAATGAGCCAGGAAATATATAACAACCTTCCTGAAGAAAAACAAAAAGAACTAATGGAGAATATTGAGAAGGTTCAGGAAAGACTCAATGACAGACTTAAAGAAATCAGTGATCTGGATAATGAAATGCAGGATGCTGTCAAAGAGCTAATCTCAGAAAAAGTACAGAGAGTTGTTTCAAACAAGATAACCAACTTGAATACTTTCAGTAACAAAGTTCCTGCTGTAAAAGACTACCTTGATGCTGTAGGGGAAGATATAATTGAAAATATATCTTTGTTCATGGGAGATAAAGGTTCAGGCGTTGGAAACAAAGAGAACAAAGAAATTGAGAAACTCACCCAGTCATTATTAAAGCGATACCAGATAAATGTATTGGTAGTTCATCGAAAGAATACCGGAGCACCCGTAGTTTTTGAACCCAACCCCAGTTTTTCCAATCTTTTTGGTACAATTGAAAAGAATTTCATCATGGGAGCTCCTACTACAGACTTTACAATGGTTCAGGCAGGATCATTACTAAAAGCCAATCAGGGATATCTGATAATGGAGATTGAGCCATTGGTGGCAAACCCGCTGGTCTGGGAAACATTAAAAACATCTTTACAGAATCGGCTGTTGCAGATTGAAGATGCTCCTGACCACAGGTTTTCCGGAGCAAATTCCCTTAAACCTTTACCCATTGATCTAAATGTTAAAGTTATTCTCATGGGAAGTTATGAAACTTTCAGAATGCTCCAGCAATTAGACGGCAAATTTAATAAATTATTCAAAGTAAGGGCAGATTTTGACAATGAAGTTAAAATAAATAAAAAAGTAATGCTACAATATGCCCGATTTATTGCAGGTGCATGCAAGGCAGAAAACCTTTTACCATTTAAAAAAGATGCTGTACTTAAAATTATTGATTATGGAAGCAGGCTGGTTGCCGATCAGTCAAGGCTCTCTTTACGTTTCGGTCAGGTTGTGGGGGTTTTAAAAGAAGCTGATTATTGGGCAAAAAGAGAAAAAGGCAAAAACATATCAGAAAAAAATGTGGAAAAGGCAATCTCCGAATTTAGATTCAGGAATAACCTTTATGAAGAAAAAGTGCACCAGGGCTTTGTAGACAATACAGTTCTGATTGATGTGGCAGGCAAAAAAATCGGACAGGTAAATGCCCTGGCAGTTTACCAGATGGGAAATATTGCATTTGGCCGCCCTACAAGAATTACAGCCGAATCCTATATGGGAGAACCTGGTATTATTAACGTCGAAAATGAAGCAAATATGTCGGGAGAAACCCATGATAAAGGAGTTCTGATTATTTCCGGGTTTTTAGGACGGATGTTTGCCCAGGAATATCCATTAAGCGTTTCCATAAGCATCACCTTTGAGCAGAGTTATTCCGGTGTGGATGGGGACAGTGCCTCTTCAACAGAATTGTATACAGTCTTATCCAGTTTGTCAGGCATTCCCATCAATCAGGGTATAGCGGTCACAGGATCGGTTAATCAAAAAGGAGAAATCCAGGCCATTGGAGGGGTTAACGAAAAGATAGAGGGTTATTATGATGTCTGTGTTCAAAAAGGACTAACCAATGATCAGGGGGTTATGATTCCAGCTTCAAATGTAAAAAATCTCATGTTGAGAACAGATGTAATCGAATCTGTAAAAAAAGGAGAATTTCATATTTATCAGGTTAAAACTATCCAGGAAGGAATTCAGGTCTTATTCGGAAAACAGGCCGGTGAGCCGGATGTCCGCAATCAATACCCTGAAGGAACTGTTTTCGGTGCAGTGCAGGCAAAATTAAAACGCTTTTATGACCAGGCCATACTATTGAAATAATAGATTTTTTATTGACCTTTAATACCAACATCTGATCATATTATGATATTCTGCTGAAACAAAATACAGAAACATATGATGGGTATCTTAAAGCTTTAACAGATATCAGCCGGACTTACCGGGGATATGACAAACAACCCGGACGATT
>JAIOSM010000290.1 GCA_021107575.1 Desulfobacteraceae bacterium
AAACAAAATAATATGTACTTGCCTTAGGATCACAAGGCTGATATGCATCAAAATCATAGGACATATATTTTGGGTTCGCAAAAAATATATAAGGATAAACATAGATATCAATGAAATCAAATAATCTTATTGGGCCGCCAATGACTTTAGCGTGGTTTATCTGGGGCCTAGGTGCTCTTTTTTATCTGGCTGGATTTTTTCAAAGAGTTGCTCCGGGAGTCATGACTCAGGAACTGATGCAGGATTTTGATATTTCTGCCTCAGGTCTTGGCCATCTGTCTGCTCTCTATTTTTATTCCTATGTGGCAATGCAGATCCCAACGGGGATTCTGGCTGACACTCTTGGCCCAAGAAAGCTCCTGACTGCCGGATGTGTAGTGGCTGGTATGGGAACTCTGCTTTTTGCACTATCACCGGGGTTTTTCTGGGCTGGATTTGGTCGACTTCTAATTGGAGGGTCAGTTGCAGTCGCTTTTGTGGGATTACTCAAACTCTCCTCATCCTGGTTTCCAAAGAAGTTTTATGCCTTTGTTGCGGGCAATGCTTTGTCCATAGGACTGATTGGTGCCATAACCGCAGGTCCTCCTTTAAGGTTTCTAATGGATGCTTTTAACTGGCGCGGAGTCATTTCTGTCACTGGTTTGATGACCCTTGTACTGGGTGGAGTGATATGGTTTGTTGTCAGAGACTGGCCCCAGGAAAAAGGGTATCCAGGGTTTACTAAAAGAATCCCCCAGCCTGATTCCTTATCTTTTAGTAGTATCTGGCAGAGTTTTTATAAAGTATTACAATACAGGAATACCTGGCTGTTGTTTGTCATCCCAGGTGGTATTGTGGGTGCAATTCTCACCTTTTCCGGTCTTTGGGGTGTTCCCTATCTGGTCTGGCATCACCAGTTAAGTCCGGGAAAAGCAGCGGCTCTGATTTCTTGCCTGCTCATTGGCTGGGCCATGGGTGCTCCTGTTTTCGGATGGCTGTCTGACCGGATGGGGAAGCGAAAACCCTTGTATATTCTGGGAAGCCTGGTTCTGGCCCTTGGCTGGTCATTAATCTTATTTCGGGGAGGTCTTTCTTATTACCAACTGGCTGTAGTTCTTTGGGTGACAGGTTTTTTTTCCGGTTGTATGATTTTAAGCTTTGCCTTTGTTTCGGAATCTGTTCCCCGATCTTTGTCAGGAACAGTTTCTGGTTTGACCAATATGGGAGTGATGATGGGCCCTACATTACTTCAGCCTGTAATAGGCAGAATTCTGGACAACAATTGGACAGGCCAGATGGCCGACGGGGTGAGGGTTTATTCCCTTGACGCTTATGAATACGGATTTATCCCCATGATGGGAGGGGTTATTCTTTCTGTTTTACTCTTATTTTTTACCAAAGAAACCCATTGTCGTCAGATTGATAATTAAATTTTTCAGTAGCAACTATCTTTAAATTCAAATAATGATTAAGAAAAAGGTAAAATTAAACAGGTGGGCTTTGCAAAAGGCATCTATTGAGAAGTGACATAATTGAGGGAACAAGAATGAGTGTCTGTTATGATGGAAGTGTTCTGGAAGAACTGCTTCGACTGTTAAAACTGGAGAAGATAGAAGAGAATATTTTTAGAGGCGAGAGCCAGGATCTCGGATTTGGCAATGTTTTTGGCGGCCAGGTAATTGGTCAGGCTCTGTCTGCCGCTTCACGAACCGTGACTTCAGATTTCCATGCCCACAGTCTCCACGGATATTTTATGCTGGCCGGAGATGCTACAAAATCTATTGTCTATACTGTGGACTGCATCCGTGATGGGAAAAGTTTTGTCACTCGTCGAGTGGTAGCAGTGCAGAACGGTCGTGCCATTTTTTCTATGGCTGCATCTTTTCACAGGAATGAACAAGGATATGAGCACCAGGATGCTATGCCGGATATTGATGGGCCTAATGGCATAGAGCCCGAGGTGGAGATGGCCAGGCGCCTCTCTGATAAGATCCCACCTGCAATTCTTGAGAAACTGCTTTGTGAAAAACCTATTGAGATCAGGGTGGTCAACCCTATCAACCCATTTGCTCCTAAAGCCAGGCCACCGGAAAAATATGTCTGGTTCAGGGCAATTAATAAAATCCCTGATGACGCAGCTGCTCATCGGTATGTGCTGGCATATGCTTCAGATTTTCACCTGGTCGGCACTGCCCTTTATCCCCATGGTAGGACCTTCTGGTCCCCTGATATGCAGGTGGCAAGCCTGGATCATTCCCTTTGGTTTCATAGGGAGTTCCGAATGGACGACTGGCTGCTCTATGTCATGAAAAGTCCAAATGCCGGTATGGGAAGGGGGCTGAACATAGGTTCCATTTATACACGAAAAGGGATTCTGGTTGCAAGCGTGGTTCAGGAAGGATTAATGCGCCCCTTGAAAAAGTAAATCCGTTGCTATAACAGTTGCCATATAGCTTGTATTCAGATTTTAATTTAATCTCTATCTAAAAGCCGGGATCAAGAGGCAAGCTCTAAATAGTATTTGCCTTCAGCTTTTTTCCCGCGTTTAATGCAACCATTGCCATAGATTGCACATTTTTCGTTGAATACTTTTTTTGCAGCGTTTCGTTGTTGTCTTGTGAGATTGTCGGCTGTCAGGAGTTTTTGGAGTGATTTAATTCTGTATTTGTCAAGGGAATGGTTATTTGAAAGCTGATCCCCATGCCCACCTTTTTTAATTGTGCAGGGCTTGTCTATTAAGAAAATGGGCAGGGTCGCACTGATGCGGAGCCAGAGATCGTAATCTTCACATGCCGGTAAATTCTCATCAAAATAACCTGTAGTTTTAAAGAGCTTTTTTTTTATCATAACAGCTGAAGGGCTTACAAGGCATAAATTAAGGGACGACTCAAAAATCATACCAGATGGTTTTTTGTGTTTCTGTTTAGGATTGACTTTTTTGCCGTTTCTGATCCAGATTTCTTCTGTCTGGCAGAGCATGGCATCAGGGTTGTTTTGGAAGAAATTGACCTGGCATGAGATCTTCTCCTTTGTCCATAAATCGTCAGAGTCAAGAAATGCTGTTAATTTACCCGAGCTTTTTTTTATTCCAAGGTTTCTTGCAGCACTTACTCCCTTGTTTTCTTGTTTTATATAGGTTATTTTGTCTAAATAAGGAAAAAGTTGTTTCGCTGTGTCATCTGTTGAGCCGTCATCAATAACAATTGTTTCAATATTTGGGTAATCCTGGTTTAGAATTGACTTGACAGCCTCAGCAACAATCCATCCTCGGTTGAAGGTTGGAATAATGGCACTGACAAGGAGTTTTTCATGGTCGGTTTCCATGGTTAAATCATATCATTTAAAGTTTGTTTTGCCAATTGCGAAATTTTATTGTAAAAGCGTTTTCTTTTCCTTGACTTCTATATTTGAATAACATAAGAAGGGCTTAAATTGTGTTGGGTAATTTTTATTTTGGGTAAACGAGGATTTTATGGGAAAATTAAAGTTAAAAGAACATCTTATTGGTAGAAATTGGTGTAAAGGGTGCGGCATTTGTGTCCATTTTTGTCCAAAGAGTGTTTTAGAGCTTGATGATGAAGATAAAGCTGTTGCAGTAAGACCTGAAGATTGTATTTATTGTAAGCTGTGCGAGCTGAGATGCCCTGATCTTGCCATAGAAGTTAAAATTCAGAAGGAGGATGAAAATGAATAATAAAATCAAATTTGTCCAGGGCAATGAAGCCTGCGTTGAAGGAGCATTATACGCAGGGATTGATTTTTTTGCCGGATATCCAATTACTCCTTCCACTGAAATAGCCGAACTTCTTTCCATGGAACTTCCTAAAAGAGCAGGTAAGTTTATTCAGATGGAAGATGAAATAGCGTCAATGGCTGCAATTATTGGTGCTTCATTAACAGGCCATAAGGTCATGACAGCAACAAGTGGGCCCGGGTTTTCGTTAAAACAGGAAGCATTGGGTTATGCTTGTATGGCTGAGATACCATGTGTGATCGTTAATGTGCAAAGAGGGGGCCCTTCAACAGGGAATCCAACCCATGTCAGCCAGGGAGATATTAATCAGGCAAAATGGGGAACCCATGGAGATCACTCAATTATTGCATTGACTGCATCTAATCATCAAGACGTATTTGAAATGACAGTAGAGGCTTTTAACTTTGCTGAGACATACAGAACACCGGTGATTCTTCTTTTTGATGAAGTGATCGGTCATATGCGGGAAAAGATCACAATTCCTGAGCAGGGCGATCTGGCAGTAGTCCAAAGACTCAGGACTTCTGTAAAAAAAGGTGTTGATTATCATCCATATCTTCCAAGAGAGGATGGCAGACTTCCCATGTCAGATTTTGGCAGTGAACACAGATATAATGTTACAGGTCTTTTCCATGATATGTGGGGATTTCCTTCAAATAACCCTAAAGTTGTACGAGAACTTCTTCACCATCTGGTGGACAAAATAGATAACAACGTTGATCAGATAACCAGGCATAGAGAATACTGGCTCGATGATGCTGAGTATGTTCTGGTTTCATATGGTTCTTCTGCAAGGTCTGCTATACATCTTGCAAAAAACAGAAGAAAACGGGGGAACAAAATTGGGGTGCTGGAACTTCAGACGATCTGGCCGTTTCCCAAGGAGCTTGTAAGGAGAAAATGTGCAGGAGCAAGGGCGGTTATTGTTGTTGAAATGAATATGGGGCAAGTGCTGCACCAGGTCAAGAGTGCAGTTGATAATCCTGCAAGCGTTTTTCTTGCAAACAGGATTGATGGAAAACTTATATCACCTACAGATATAAAGACACTCCTTAGAGTGATCCAGGGGAAAGGGGTGTAAAATGCCAAAAACAAAATATGATAAAGAATATAATGTTAAACAATACTTAAGAGAAAGATTTTTTCCCCATATCTGGTGTCCGGGATGTGGCCATGGAATAGTGTTAGGTTCATTGTTAAGAGCAGTTGAAGAGCTTGGACTTGATCCTACAGAGATAGTAATGACATCCGGTATTGGCTGTTCAGCCAGGATTTCAGGGTATGTTAATTTTCATTCTCTGCATACAATACATGGAAGAGCACTTGCTTTTGCAACCGGAGTGAAGCTTTCCACACCTAAATTAAATTTGATTGTGCCCATGGGTGATGGAGATGCCCTTGCCATTGGTGGAAATCATTTTATCCATGCAGCAAGACGTAATATTGATATCACTGCAATTGTTATGAATAACAGGATATATGGTATGACAGGAGGTCAGTTTTCACCTTTGACAGGATATGGTCAAAAAGCAACAACAGCTCCTTATTCTACAATTGATAATGAATTTGATGTTGTTAAACTCGCAACAGCAGCCGGAGCAAGTTTTGTAGCGAGATCAACAACATTCCATGCCACAGAGTGTATCGATCTTATTAAAAAGGCTATTAGTCATAAAGGTTTTTCTGTTGTGGAAATTTTTTCACAATGTCCAACCCATTATGGCAGGAAAAATAAAAAGGGCGATGCTTCAAATATGATGGAGCTTTATAAAAAGACTACAGTGCCAATTGGTTCTAAAAAACTTGAACAAGATCCTTCTCTAATAGAGCGGGGAATTTTTGTGGACAATAAAGAAGCCCCTGAATACTGTGATGAGTATGAAAAGATTATTCAGACTGCAATGAAAGGTAGGGCATAATGCAAAGATCAAGAATAGTACTTTCAGGGTCAGGCGGTCAGGGCGTTATCACTGCGGCAATAATTTTATCAGAAGCAGCAGTGATTTATGAAAAAATGAATGCAACCCAATCCCAGAGCTATGGAGCTGCAGCAAGAGGAGGTTCAACCCGAAGCGATATTATACTTTCTGATTCAGAAATAAACTTTCCAAAGGTGATCCAGCCCAATATACTGGTCTGCCTCACCCAGGAATCATATGATACTTATTCCCCAATTATCAGACCCGGCGGGATTCTTCTTGTTGATTCAAAATATGTCGTAACAAAGCAAAAAGTTGATGCCAGACATATATCTCTGCCAATGTATACAAAGGTTATGGAAGAGATAGGTAAGCCAATTGTATTTAATATATGCATGCTTGGTGCTTTGATAGGAATCTCAAAACTTGTAAAGCCTGAATCCATAATGAAGGTTTTAAAAATCAAGATTCCTAAAGATTTCTTAGCAATGAATCAAAAAGCACTTGATTTGGGTCTTAAAATGGGAGCGCAGAGCATCAATTAAAGTATCACTGACTATTTATTGTTGCCTTTTGCCTGATTGTTTTCCATGGGAAAGATTTCTTCAATAGGCTGTCCTTTTATTTTTGTCAAACAATCCTTGATTGCTTCTTGCTCGCTTTCTCCTATTCCCTGCTGTTCAGGTTTTGCAATGATATTTACAAGGTTTGGGACTGCAATGAATTTTGCTGCAAGTTGCCCTTGTATGGACTGATGGACATCAATATAGAGCATTCTACCGTTTCTGATTAAATTAAACCTTGAAACTTTAGTAAATATATCGTCTTTGTGAAGATCAAGCATTTTTGTGATTTCTCCTTTTTTAGTCAATCTCTCTGCTAATCGATGAATTGTAAAATAAAACTTTCAATGTGTTTATATATTCTGTCAGCTCCTTTGCCAAGTAAAATTCCATGTCTGTCATAATCAAAAAGAAAGTACTCTTTTTTTGTTGAGCCGATTTTGTTGAAAAGCTTTAATGTCCCATCAGGGTTGACAACCGGGTCATTTCTTGATTGAACAACAAGAACAGGAAGTGAGACATTTTTCAGTTCGGGCTCTAAGCTTTTAGTAAGCCTTTCGAGTTCCCTTATCCCGGCTATAGGGTTTCTTATATAATTGATGTGTGGATTTTCAGGTTCATTATTAACAAACTCTTTTGTGATTTTTGAAAGATGAGCTTTTTTCATCATATTATTAAAAAGAGTAATGGCAGGCGCAAAAGAAGCCCCAAGGTCTTTTAATTTCATGGGTGGAGCAACTGCAAAAGCTGCACTGATATCTTGTCTGCGCGTACAGAGTTCCAAAGCAAGGGCTGCCCCTGTTGAGAATCCTCCAACAAAAAGTTTTTTACATGTATGTTTTAAAATAACATATCCTTCCTCGACTGATTCTATCCATTCGGGATATTTTGTTGTTGAGAGGTCCTCAGGTGCTGTGCCATGTCCTTTAAGTCTAGGGACATATACTGTAAATGATTGTTTGTGAAGATATTGTGCAAACCCTTTCATTTCTTCAGGAGTTGCCATATAACCGTGCAATAACAGAATACCTGCTTTTTCGTTCTCAGCTTTTAAAAACAGAGGCGCACCGATTTTTTTATCTTTAGACTCTCCTTCAATATAATATTGCTTATAGTCTTTAAAATAATCGGTTTTTGTTTTTTCAACAAGATACTTTTTGATTTGTTTATGGATTTCAATTGGAGTCATTTCAGTGATTCTTTGAATAGATTCTACAACTTCCTTTATTGGCTCTATTTCGTTGGCCATCACATAAATGGGGTTTTCAATTCTCACATTATGAAAATATTGAGCATCATCTATTTTATAGCTGTGTATATGTATTTTATCTTCTTCAGATGTGATAACCTCAGTATCAATTGCAGCTTTAAGGAAATGCTCTATTTTTTTATATCTATCGCCGGTTAACAGAGATATCTGATTTTGGTAAATGCTTTTATGAAAAAAAATGTTTGTTTTGGAAATAAGCCGTGTTATAGCAAGGAAAAGCCTGCATTTTAATGTGTATATATCCTCATCTTCCAGATCTTTGGGAAGGTATCTTAGTATTATGGCAAGGATATGATCATAGTTGACTGTAGTCATTGTGTATATTGATGTTAAAAACTGATTCATGATTTGGTCTGACAGATTTTTTATGGCAGGCCTTGAGTATATATTTTTGTCAAAATCTATCTTTCTTTCTGAGCTAAGATCGCTTTCAACCAATGAGTTATAAAGATATTTTTTTATAATAATTGGTTTACCAAACCTGATATCAATATCAACACCTGAAAAGATCATGGAGCCTTCGGTTTTAATTTCGTCCATGGTTCTTACAGAAGGATTATCAATAAGCTTTTGAGCAATTTTGGTCAGTAAATTCTCCTTTGCCAGAATTGGATAATACGTTATATTAACAGGAACAATGTAAGTCTGTATCCCAAGCACTTTTACAGGATCCTCAATCTCAAAATAGTTAATCAGTCTTTCATATTCTGATTTATTCTTGCTTTGCATTCTGCGGATACGCTCTCTGTAAAATTCACAACGAAGAGCTATTGTTGCCGCACCTGTATGGGCTTTAACAATATTATCATCTGTTTGTATTCCAAAATCGCCATGGATGAAAACTTTTTTGTTTTTTACCATCATGCCTTCAGGAAAGACGATCCATTCGGCATCTCCTGAGATGAGATTTTTTATTATTAAATAATTCTTGTGTGGGTCTTCCGTCGATACCGCGCCTAAATTTTCCAGAAAAGTTTTTAAAAGATCCCCCTGGAAAAGTTCTGAATCTGCAAGGGACCACACTGGTTTTTTAGTTATTTCGTGTAGATAGTATGGAAGCAAGATAGTTTCAAGTCTTGTGAAATGATTTGCTGTGAATATAACTGAACCATCAGGAATGTTTTTTTCTCCATGGACACGAACCCTTGCTTTAGAAAAAGGTGCAAGCGTTTTTAAAGCATATGATGACATGTAAATAGCAAAACGATTCATGGGCTAAAGCTCATAGTTTACAATTAATTGGAGTAATCATTTTGTTCAAATACTAACTTAATAGTTCCAAAAAAAAATTATGAAGTCAAGGAGTTTTATAAAGGTACAGCAATCTATAGCAGGTTCTTTTTATTACTTATTTTTATTGTCCACGCTTTTATTGTATCAATAAAAAAATATTTCAAATTCTTTAAATGCTTCATTATATTCCAGTATACTTAGTTTTTTATACTTATACATTCGCCTAAGTAAAATTTTTGTTCTTTTTTTTAATCTGTTTGTGGGGCTATTGGGACTCCAGTTCCTCGGGCTGGGAATTATGGAAGCTAACCTTGCCGCTTCAAAGGTCGTTAACTCAATTGCTGATTTATTAAAATATTTTTTGCAAGCCGCCTCCACTCCAAAAATACCATTACCAAATTCGATATAGTTCAAATATAAATCAAAAATCCTTTTTTTTGAAAGCTGTTTTTCCAGTTTGTATGTTAACAAGGCTTCTTCTAATTTTCTTACTATTGATTTTTTTGAGGACAGGTACAAATTTTTTGCAAGCTGTTGAGTAATTGTGCTGCCTCCCCTTTTAAATCTTCTGTTTTGAATATTTGTTTCTATGGATTTTTTTATTTCATCAAAATCAAAACCATTATGCAGAAAAAATGCACCATCTTCACTGATTCTGACAGCATCTTTCAGATCCTGACTTATTTTAGAATATTTTATATATCTATGGGAAATAATCAGAGTCTCTCCCTTTGCTTTTGCAGCATCTATTCTCATTGTCATAAAAGCACTTTTTTCAGGGTTTTTTGTTATAAGATCCTG
>JAIOSM010000106.1 GCA_021107575.1 Desulfobacteraceae bacterium
GACCTTAAAAGAGGTAAAAGGAAAAAATATTAAATTCATACCTGAGAATATGATTGATCAAACAAAAAAAAGAATGAAACAACTATTAAAAAACCGTTCATCTTATAACTTTGAAACCCAAAGATATACTAAAGACGGACGTATTCTTGATATATTAATAAATGGTTCAATTTTGTATAATGAGAATAATAAACCTGTAGGACTGGTATTGGTATTTAGGGATTTGACTGTTGAAAAACGCATGACTAAAAGTAACCAGATTATGTTCAAAATCTCCAAAGCCCTACATCATTCTCAGAAACTTGGAGATATTATTGCCTTTATTAATAAAGAGATACAAAAGCTGATATCAGTAGAAGGGTCTTTTATTTTATTGGCAGATAGATCAAAAGAACAACTCTATTTTTTATCTGCCCAGTATCGTGACTCTGAATCAGAAAAACAATTTAAAAAAATAAGATTTCCAGATAGTCAGGGGGTTTCCGGACATGTTTACAAAAGTGGGAAACCTATGATTATTTCTGATGTTTCCAAGTGCTCTTTTTTCCTAAAACGTATCAACAAGGAAACTGATTTTATCACAAAAAGTATGCTGTCTGTTCCTTTAAAACTAAAAAACAAGATAATTGGTGTGGTTACAGTTGCCAATAAACACCATGGCGAGTTTGATAAAATAGATATGGAACTTCTGAGCATGGTGACCAATACGATTGCGCTACCTATTGAGAACGTCAGGATACATGAGGAATTGCACAAATCCTATAAAGAATTAAAAACCTTGAATCATGTAAAGGACAAGGTGATCAACCATCTTGCCCACGAACTTAAGACACCGATATCTGTCTTGGGTGCCTCCATGACCCTTTTGTCAAAGAAGTATAAGGCTGAAGGGTTAGAAAGCCAATCGATTAAAAATATTTTTGCAAGAGGGCTAAGGAATCTGAACCGAATCCTTGATATACAGTATGAGGTTGAAGACCTTTTAAAAAATAAAGATTTTAAAGCATATATGATTCTTAACAAACTTGTTGAGGCCTGCAAAGATGAATTTACAGTATTAATTGAAAATGAAACCGAAAATACTGATATTTTAGATAGAGTGATTGACTCAATAGAATTCCTTTTCGGTCCAAAAAAAAATCACGCTCAATCTATATTTCTGGATGAATATATACCAAAATTAATTGAAAAGCTTAGGCCAGAATTTATGCACAGGAAATGTCTTTTGAACATCCAGGTAGATAAGGTTGCAGCCGTTCATATTCCGCCAGAAATTATTGACAAAATAACAACGGGGATAATCCGTAACGCCTTTGAATACACTCCGGATAACAGTAAGATTGATATTGTTTTGAAAAATACAGAAAATTGTTCTGAATTAATCATCACTGATTATGGAATCGGATTTACTAAAAAAAAATTACAATTAATATTTGAAAATTATTTCGTACCTCCGGAATCAATCGATTATTCGACAAAAAACCCCTATGATTTCAATGCAGGTGGTTGTGGATTTGATCTTCTGAGAATAAAAATTTTTTCTGAATCCTATAATTTTAAAATATGGATTGATTCAAACCGATGCAGCTTAATACCTGATGATAATGATCTTTGTCCAGGTGATATTGATCTGTGCCAATCATGTATAACTCAAAATGATTGTTTCAATTCTGGCGGCACTTCTATCCATATTAAATTTTAGTCGTGGTCAAATTATTTTTCCATGAGTATTTAAAAAGTATTGCTATAATATGCCGGTATCGCTGTATATGGCGATATGTACGCCCGATGTCACTAATTTTAAATAATACCAAGTCAATCTCCCTTTTGCTAAAAACTTTTTATTTTATCCTGACCCACTTTATATCCTTCGTCAATAGCTTCTTTTGCCCGGTTATATTCAAGAAACTTGAGATGACCTAGGTTGGGCTGAATCAAAATGTCAGGTGGATCGGTTTTTAACCTTGTTGCAGTAATCTGTGTTTCCATAATATTTATTGAAGAAGTTAACACTTCAAAAATGCTCGGCACTGGCTCTTTATTCATCCACTCTCTTATATGGGTTAAAGCAGGATAATCAATTGTTTTGATTCTTTTGTTCAAAGCTTTGACAAGTTTATTTTTCTCCCTCTTCTCCTGTTGACCCTTTTTTTCAAAAACTTTTTTATTCATATTTATGTCGGTTATCTTACCTGAATCTGTATTTCCAATAATATTATGATTAAGGTCAACCGCTATTACAAAGTCAGCACCCATCTGTCTCACCACACTTACAGGAACCGGGTTGGTAAGCCCGCCATCAACGAGAAACACACCATTTTTTTTTACTGGTGTAAATATTCCTGGTACTGAAATACTGGCCCTGACCGCTTCAATAATATTTCCCTCTTTTATCGCTATCTCGTTGCCAGTAGTCATATCTGTGGACACTGCGCAAAAGGGCAGAGGAAGATCTTCAATGTTTATTTCCTTTAAATGGTTTTGAATAAAACCGGCAATTTTTTTCCCATCAATCAGACCTGATTTTGGAAAAACAACATCAGATAAATAAGCAATTTTTTTCCAGTCAAGCTGTAAAACTACTTCTTCAAGAGTATCAATTCCACCAGATGCATAGACAGCCCCCACCAATGCGCCGATGCTGGTGCCTGCAATATAATCTACTCGAACACCGGCTTCAGCCAAAGCTCGAATTACTCCAATATGCGCCCAACCCCGGGCAGATCCGCTACCCAATGCCAGACCCACCTTTTTGGAAGGAATTTTCTTTTTTCTACGGAAAATATTTATCATAATGGCTATTTACAATCCTCCAGCACCAAAAATCTCTAATTGCCTTATTTTATTATTAAATATTGTTCTTATTATTTCAAACGTTTTGTTCACTATTAATTTTTTTTACGTTTGCTTTAAATCGAGGTTTATGAACTATATAATAAACAATGGGGACAAGAACCAGAGTTACAAGACCGCTAACCAGAAGTCCGCCTATTACGGTAATTCCCAGTGCATTCCAGATTTCTGACCCCTCTCCCCGGGAAAGGGCTAATGGAATCATACCGAAAATGGTGGTAAGACTGGTCATAAGCACGGGACGAAGACGTGTTTTACCTCCGGTAATGATGGCATCATGAAGGTCCATGCCACGGCTTATCAACTGCCTGGTGTAATCAACAAATACAATTGCATTTTTTACCACAATTCCCATGAGCATGATGATACCTATAAAGGTTATAACATTAAGTGCAGTTCCTGTAAGCACAAAAGCCCAGATCACCCCTACAAAGCGAAAGGTAACAAAAAACATGATCGAAAAAGAATCTCCAACATCCTCAAATCGCGCCGCAATAACCAAATACACCCGCGCTACCCCAACCAGTAACAGCGCCAGCAGTTCAAAAAAAGCCTTTTCCCGCGCCGTAACTTCCCCCACCCATCCCATAAAAATCCGCGACAGCAACTTCAGTGCATCTATTTTTTTTCGAGTATCACCCGCCACATCCCCCAGCACCGTAACTTGC
>JAIOSM010000335.1 GCA_021107575.1 Desulfobacteraceae bacterium
CTGACCTTTTTTATCCATACTCAAAATTGGTACTAATACATTGAATCTATTAGATGCTTATATTTCTCATTAATAAAATGTCGTTTCACTTTCATAGTTGGCGTTAATTCACCGGTTTCAATTGAAAAAGTGCCTGGGAGAAGTCTAAAATATTTAATTGTTTCAAATCTTGCAAGACCTTTATTAATTTCATCAATATATTTTTGAATATTCCCAATTATGGTCTTATTTTTCACTGCTTCACCCGGATTTAACTGGTCTACTCCAATGCGATCGCAAAGTGCAGGTAAACTTTCTTCATCCAAAGCGATCAAACATGTCAGGTATCTCCTTCTATCCCCAATGACAATAGCCTGAGAAATACATGGATAACCTTTTATAAGGCCTTCAATGTTTTGCGGAGCGGTATTTTTCCCACCGGAAGTAACAATAATATCTTTCTTTCTGTCAGTTATCTCTAAATACCCATCTTCATGGTAGTGTCCGATATCACCAGTGTGAAGCCAACCATCTATTAAGACTTTATCTGTTTTCTCCTTATCCTTCCAATAACCCATAAAATTATTATCCCCTTTGATAACAATTTCACCATCTCCAAGAATTCCCACCTCACACCCTGGCATTGGAGGGCCAATTGCACCCGGGACAACTTTACCAGGGTTTGTTGCATTAGAAATACCCGTGCATTCAGTCTGTCCATACACTTCATTAATATCCATACCCATTGACCCAAAAAATCTTGCTACATCAACCGGAAGAGGGGCAGCACCACTTAAATAAAAATGTGTTCTGTCAAGCCCCATTTTCTCCTTGACCTTGGAAAAAACAAGCTTATTTGCAAATGCCCATTGTTTTTGTTCAATAAAAGGTACTTTTAAATTATTATTCCTGTATAGCCTTATTTTCTCTCCCACTTTCAAAGCCCAATTAAATAAAGAACGTTTAAAAAAGGATGATGCAGCAACTGATTCTGAGATTGCAGAATAAACCTTTTCATATAGGCGAGGCACTGAAAAAAAGAGGGTCGGTCTGATTTGAGGCAAGTCATCTTTAACTGTTTCAATGCTTTGGGCAAAAGATACGGTAAACGCACCAGCAATAGCACAGCTAATAGTCTGAATCTGCTCAGCAATATGTGACAGGGGTAGAAATGAAATTGTCTCTTCTTCAAATATATGGTCGTACAAACTTAATAAACTTTGCGCTTCAAAAATATAATTTTTTTGTAAGGCAATAGTCCCTTTAGGGGGGCCGGTTGTACCTGAAGTATAAATAATACCCACAGGAGATTGGGGTGTTAATTTTTTGATACACTCTTCTAAAAATCCAGGCGGATTGTTTTCCATCCAGTCAGAGCCTCTGTTAATAAACTCATCATAGCTCATAGTACAGGTATCAGGAACACCAGACATTAAAATTATTTCAGATAAATTACCTGTCTTTTCACGCCATTTTTCAGTTTTAACTAATTGTTCATGATTCTGAACAACCAGCAGATTAGCCTCACTATGTTCAACAACATATTTTGCCTGATCAGGGGTACTGTTGGGATAAATAGGCACAAGATATGCCCCTATGCTCTGTACTGCCATGCTGATAAAAAGCCACTCAGGGCAATTTGTAGATACTAGGCAAACCCTGTCAAAAGGTTTAATGCCAAGGCTTAAAAACCCTGCTGCGACTTTTTGAATATTATCAAAATAATCATCCCATGAGTATTCTTTCCAAAAATCATCAACTTTTGTCCTGATGGCAACTCTATTTGCGCCATATCTATTTTTTTGTTTTAAAAAAATTTCAGGTAATGTTTCTCCGGGGACAGGTAGATCTTTTAAAGGTTTCCCCTTAATTATTTCTGCTATTTTTTCCATTTACCAATCTCTTCCATGCAAAGATTAAATGCCTTTTTAAAAATAATACTAAACCGACCATATAATATAATTTTACATTTGTAAATTCGTAAAAAAAGATGCTACGCTTGTGTTTGCCAACAAAACTGTGATAATTTTCTCGACAAGGTCATTTGTATGATTACCTTTTATTCAGTTTTTATACTGTAATAAAAGTTTAAAAATGGAGATTTTAAGACTTGAAGCAATACAAAACCTACAGAGCAGGAATAGATGTTGGTTCGACAACAGCTAAAGTTGTTATCATTAATGAAAATTTTGATCTGATCTTTTCAAAATACCAAAGGCATAGTGCAAAAATACTTGAGACTGTTAGAAATTTTTTCCTTGCCATATTAGAGCAGGAAGGAAATTGCCTGCTGAATATTCATCTCACAGGATCAGCAGGTTTAGGACTTTCAAAAAAACTTAGCATCCCTTTTGCCCAGGAAGTTATCTGTACAAACGAAATAATTAAAAAAAAATATCCTCAGGTCAATACTGTTATTGATATTGGTGGTGAGGATTCCAAAATGATTTTTTTAAATAAGGGGAAACCTCCTGATATTCGTATGAACGGCGCTTGTGCCGGTGGAACAGGAGCATTTATTGATCAGATTGCCTCTTTGCTTAATCTTACGCCTTTACAACTAAATAATCTTGCCCGAAGCTCGACTTGCATTTACCCCATTGCTTCAAGATGTGGAGTTTTTGCAAAGACCGATGTTCAAAATCTGCTAAGTAGAAATGTTCCACCAGCTGATATTGCCGCTTCTGTTTTCCATGCTGTTGCAATCCAGTGTATTAATACCTTAGCCCGGGGGTTTAATATTCGACCTAAAATTGTTCTATGTGGCGGAGTATTTGCATTCTTGCCTGAACTTGTAAAAAATTTCTTAAAAGTTTTAAAAATTTCTGAATCTGACTTAATTACACCTGGGCGACCTGAATTATTACCAGCCATTGGTGCGGCTATGTATAAGAAATTCAATCAAAACGAGCTCTCCACACTATCAATTCAGGAGGTGATAGACAAATTTGATAAAGACCGGCAATTTGCAAGTTTTCATCAGAACCGCATTCGAGCATTGTTTAAAAATGATGACGAATTCACTGAATGGAAGAATAAAAACAAAAGCCTCAACATTAGAAAACTACCACTGGAAGAATACCAGGGAGATAAATGCTTTTTAGGTATAGATTCCGGGTCTACCACTACCAAAATTACTGTTATCGGAAATAATAAAGAGTTGTTATTTGGCTGGTATAAAAACAATAATGGGAACCCGATTAAAACTCTGATTACAGGACTTTCGTTGTTTAAAAATCAGATATTAAAAACTAATCCAAACCTGAAAATTGTAAAAAGTTGCGTAGCCGGTTATGGAGAGGATTTAATCAAAACAGCTTTTGGTATTGATAAAGGGATCGTTGAAACCATTGCCCACTATGAAGCTGCAAGACATATTGAACCTGAAGTCTCTTTTGTTCTTGATATCGGAGGGCAGGATATGAAAGCTCTTTTTATTGAGAATGGCATTATTAACAGAATAGAATTAAACGAAGCCTGTTCCTCAGGTTGTGGATCTTTTATTGAAACATTTGCTGATTCACTGAACTTTAGCGTAAGTGAATTTGGCAAAATGGCATGTGATGCAAAGATGCCCTGTGATTTAGGAACCAGGTGCACTGTATTTATGAATTCCAAGGTAAAGCAATCTTTAAGGGAAAACGCCTCCATAGAAGAAATCAGTGCAGGATTGTCATATTCAGTTATTAAAAACTGCCTTTTTAAAGTATTAAAACTCAATGATATGTCTGATATGGGGGATCACATAGTACTTCAGGGTGGTACATTTAAAAACCCTTCAATAGTCCGTGCATTGGAAATACTTTCCGGCAAGGATGTAAAATACACGGACATTCCCGAATTAATGGGAGCATTTGGAACTGCCTTGATTGCCCACAAAGATTATAAAAACAATCCTGCCCATAAAACAACATTTACAGACTTGTCAAAATTAGCGCAGGTTGAAAAATACAAAACAAAACAAATACACTGCAAAGGTTGTGAAAATACTTGTGCTATTACTATATTTACCTTTCCCAATGAAAAAAAATTCTATTCTGGAAATAAGTGTACAAAATTTCATTCTGCCCAGAAAGAAAAAACCCAAAAAGGCTTTAATTTCCCAAAATTTAAAAATGAATTGCTTTTTAACCGCGCTATGGCTGTACATAAGAAACCTATCCTGACTCTCGGGATACCGAGATGCTTGAATCTATATGAAAATTTTCCTTTTTGGCATACGCTTTTTACACAATGTGGAATCAATGTTAAACTCTCTTCACAATCTACCATGAAATTAAGTGAAAAAGGGATGGGAACAATAATGTCAGACAGTATATGTTTCCCTGCAAAATTAGCCCATGGTCATATATATGATCTTGCGGAACAAAAAGTAGATCGAATCTTTTATCCCATTGTGATGTATGAAAGAAAT
>JAIOSM010000283.1 GCA_021107575.1 Desulfobacteraceae bacterium
GTACCGGCATTGAATATCTCAGAGGATATTACATTCCCAATTCACGGGGCTATGTTTCATCCGCCGGGCGGTGTGGTCCGTCATGATGCTGTGGTATGGGGTCTTGCACGAGGTGCAGCCGGAAAAGGTGTTGAGATCCACCAGCAGACCGAAGCGTTGGATATTGGTACTAATAATGGCAAAGTGACTTCTGTTACCACAAGCCGTGGGGTAATTAATACCAAACAGGTGTTGATTTCGGCTGGAGGTTATTCTGCTGCTTTGATTCATGACATGATGGGAATCAAACTACCCATCAGCGTTTTGACTATCCAGGCAATGGTGACTCAGCCTTTGAAACCTATTCTGGATCATGTTGTTTCATCCGGTGCATACCATTGCTATGCTAATCAGACTCTGAAAGGTGAGATTGCAACCGGGGCACATATGGATCCATGGCCAAACTATACAACCTTGAATACAGCACATTATATCAAGCATCAGGCCGAAGCTCTGTCAGAATTTTTACCCTGCTTAAGAGGTGTCCGATTTATGAGAATCTGGGGAGGACTTGCTGACATGACACCTGATATGGCACCAATTATGGATGGCAATGAGCAGGTTGAAGGATTTTTCATGGATTGTGGCTGGGGATATTTTGGATTTAAATCCTGTTCTGCAGTTGGTAAATATATGGCACAATTCATGGCAACCGACCAATGTCCTGACATGTTGAAACCATTTGCCCTGAAACGATACCAGGAGCACAAGCTCATGGGTGAAACCGCAGCGCTTGTGAATTACAGCGCAGACAATTAGGCATAAGGAGAAAAACAATGGCATTAACAATAACATGTCCAATTTGCGGGAAAAGAAATGGATATGAATTTAGATTTGGCGGTGAAGAAAAAGGTCCAAGACCTGATGAAAAAGATATGACACCTGAAGCTTGGTGCGACTATGTACACATGAACAAGTGTGTGGCAGGTATACAGGAGGAGTGGTGGTTTCATAAAGATGGATGCGGATCATGGTTTAAGATTCACCGGGATACAACCACAAACCTTGAGAAAGAAGCTCAGGAGGCAAAAAAATGATAAACAGGTTGACCAGCCTGCCGACATTGAAAATAGATACGGCTCAAAAACTTGCCTTTATGTATAAAGGTAAAAAATATTATGGTGTAAAAGGTGACACTATAGTCAGCGCTCTTTTTGCAAATGGGGTTAGAATTTTTGGACGAAGTTTAAAATACCATCGGCCAAGAGGACTATACAGCCTTGATGGAGAATGCAGTAACACCTGCATGGAAGTGGATGGCATCCCCAATGTAAGGTGTGAAAATACCCTGCTTAAAGATGGAATGGTCATAAAAGAGCAGAATGTAAAAGGTTCTGCTGAAAATGACATGATGTCTTTCTTAGATAAAATGGATTGGTTGATGCCTGCAGGATTTTATTATAATGTGATGCATAAACCTGCAAAGATATGGCCCATTGCCATGAAGCAGATTCGAAAAGCTGCGGGCTTAGGTAAAATCAGCCCTGATTATAAAATGCCAGGCAAATTTGATGAGATTTTTCTGAACACAGATGTCTGTGTCATCGGCGGAGGACCATCCGGAATGATGGCTGCTCTTTCAGCTGCCAAAAAAGGACTCAGGGTTATTATTATGGAATCACGTCCATGGCTGGGTGGCTTTTATGAATACAGATCAAAGGAGTATAAAAATAGCCAGACTCTTCATGACAGGGCAAAGCAGCTCGCAAATGAAGTGACCACACAGGATAACATTCGTGTATTTACCCATACATCAGCTGTGGGAACCTATAATAATAATCTGGTTACTGGATTTCAGATTGGAAAAAAAGAAGATGTCTTTGATGAACGGTATATTGAAATAAGAGCGAAAAGTGTTGTAGCCGCTGCCGGATGCATTGAAAGACCTTTAATTTTTGACAACAATGAAAGACCGGGTGTCATGCAGATTGGTTGCGCTTTGCGAATGGCCAAAACCTATGGACAGCTTCCCGGTAAAAATGCTGTTTTCAGCATTGGTCATGACCTGGGGCTTGAAGCTGCTCTTGAACTTCATGACCTTGGTCTTACTATTGCCTGTATCGTTGATATCAGGGAAGATGGTCAGGATCCTCAATTGCTGGAAAAAATTCAAGCTAAAAAGATTCCGCTATTTAAAGGCTGGGTGGCTAAAAAAGCCCTTGGGGCAAAGAGAGTGAAGGGAGTAGACCTTTCAAGTGTTGACGGTCAGATTTCCAAGACCTTTCCTTGCGACCTTATTGTGGCATCAGCCGGTATGACCCCTGTAACCGGTCATATCACAGTTGCGTTAGGCACGCTTAAGTATGATACTTATACGGGTTTTTTCCTTCCTGATCAAATGCCGGATAAAATGCATGCAGCAGGGCGTATACTGGGACTTAATGATTCTTTTTCCATTGAAGCATCCGGAACCCTTGCCGGGTTAAAGGCAGCTTTTGACTGTGAGAATGGTTCCATAAAAGAAATAGGTGATGCAAAAAAAGCTTTGGAAAACCTTCCAGGACCTGTAAGGGGAACAAAACTTGTTACAGCTCCTGTGAAAGGGCGCAAAAGTTTTATCTGTTTTGATGAAGATGCAACTATTAAAAATATAAAACAGGCCATTGAAAAGGGATTTGATGTTCCCGAGCTGATCAAGAGATTTACAGCAACTGGATTAGGACCGGGTCAGGGAGGAATTCCCGGGCATAATTTACCCCTGTATGTTGCTAAATATCAGGCTTTGTCAGATGTTTCCATCAGACCCACTAATGTCAGACCTCCACTGGTACCCACGCTTATTTCAACCTATGCAGGTGTTAACCATAAGATGTTTAAGATAACTCCCATGGATGAAATGCAGAAAAAAGACAACGGTATATTCAGAAATATCGGTGTGTGGCAGAGAGCCCGTTATTTTTCTAATGATCTTTTATGCAAAAAAGAGATTGAAAATGTCAGGAACAATGTCGGGATGCTTGATGGTTCTACTCTGGGAAAATTCAGAATCCATGGACCTGATGCTTTAAAAGCACTTCAGCGTGTCTTTGTATCAGACATGTCCAGAGTGAAAGAGGGAAGGGTTAAATATTCAGCCATGTGTAATGATGACGGCTGTGTAATTGATGATGGCGTTGTTGTAAAACAGGGTGAGAATGATTACTATTTCACTACCTCAAGCGGTCGTGCCGGACAGACAGTTGAATGGATCAGGTATCATACCCGGTATGACGGGTGGGATTTTGCTCTGGTGAATCTTACTGATTCCATGGGGGTTATAAATTTGTCCGGGCCCAATGCAAGAAAGGTTTTTGAAAAAATTATTGATATTGATGTATCCAATGAAGCCTTTGGGTATTCAGAATATAAAGAGTTTAAAATTGCAGACACAATTCCAACACGGGTGATGCGTCTGGGGTTTGTGGGTGAACTTTCCTATGAGCTGCATGTACCATCTTCTTATATGAAATCTGTCTGGCTCATGCTTAAGGAAGCAGGGAAGGAATTTAATATTCAAAATTTTGGCGTTGAAGCCCAGAACGTGCTTCGTATGGAAAAATGCCATATTATTCTGGGACAGGAATCTGAACAGCGGACCAACCTTTTAGATGTGGGTCTTGGCTTTTTATGGGACCGTAAAAAAGCAGAGGCAAAAACCGTTGGCGCAGTAGCACTTTCCCAGGCTGAAAATGATCAGACTCGTTTGAAACTTGTTGGATTCAAAATGGAAAACAACGGACGAGCGCCTAGAGATGGCGCTTTGATCGTGGATGAAAAAGTCAGGGGATATATTGCCACTGCCAGAGACAGCTTCTCATTGAATGAAGCAGTTGGTATGGCTCTTGTTGAGGCACCTCTTTCCAAGATCGGTACCAGGCTGGAGATTTATGAAGATGAGTGCGGGGATGACCGGATTTATGGAAAAGTGGTCACTATGCCGTTTTATGATCCTGAAGGACAAAGGATGAAAATGTAAGGAAAAAATCATGAAAGATATACAAAGAATTTCCCCGGTTGTATTTAAAAGTACTCCTTCAAAAGTAGAAAAAAGGGACAACTGGGATGTGGTTATGGAGTATAGTGGTGAAGGTGACGGACCATACCTGGTTGACTTGAGCCACAGGCCCAGGTTTGATCTGCAGAGTTCCAAGCTTGCAGCTATTAAGCCATTTGGGTTAAAGCTTCCGGAAATACCGGGTAATTGTATTTTTAAAAAAGGTATTCTTGCCAACCGAATGAATGGCATCCAGGTTTCAGTGCTTAATCTGGATGGGCAGAAGGATAGCAGCATGCCGGATGAGGCAGAATATACTGATGTTACCGACTCTACGATTTGTGTCGCATTGATCGGGAAAAATATATTTTCGATCTGTGAAAAACTTACAGCTCTTGATTTTATGGATCTGCAAAAAAAAGCACCTTTTCTTTTTCAGGGACCTTTTTCCCATGTGCCGTGTCAGATTGTGACATTGAGTAAAGATAGTGACAACTCAGGATTGATATTGACCTGTTCACGGGGGTATGGAAGGGATATGATTAATTCCATTCTCCATGCAGGAGAAGAGTTCGGGCTCAGACCCGCAGGCGAAAGCAGGTTTACAAACTGGATTAAAGCTTGATAAAACGGCATCTGCTATTTAATATAATAATAAGGAGAAAGAAGTATGAGTGAAAAATATGATGCAATTATAATCGGGGCTGGTGTTATTGGATGTCCCATAGCTTACGAGCTTTCTAAAATGGGATATAAGACTCTTAATGTAGATAAGCTTCCTGATGCTGGTGAAGGTTCTACTGCTGGTTCCTGTGCAATTGTAAGAGCACATTATTCTACCGCTGACGGTGTTGCCATGGCCTATGAAGGCTTTAAATATTGGCTGAACTGGGAAAATTATCTGGAAAATGTAGAAGATGAAAAAGGTCTTGCTAAATACATGAATACCGGCTCAATCCTGATCAAATCCCAGGGCCATGACTGGAAAAAAGTGCAGAAAAATTATGATGAAGTTGGCGTTGCGTATGAAGAATGGGATAATGATAAGATAAAAAAAGAAGTTCCTGTGGCTGATCTTCATGAGTTCTGGCCAGTTAGACGTCCTGAAGACCCTAAATTTTTTGATGAGCCAGCCAAAGAGGTAGAAGGCGCTATTTTTTGTCCTGAAGGTGGCTATGTAAATGATCCGGCTCTTTCTGCCCATAATATCATGAGGGCTGCCGAAGCTAAGGGTGCAAAGTTCATATTTAATGCCGAGGTTATAGATATCAGGGATGAAAACGATAAAGTGACAGGTATTACATTGAAAGACGGTACTCAGATTGATGCGCCAATTGTTGTAAATGTAGGCGGACCACACTCATTTATGATTAATAAAATGGCAAAAGGAGTATGGGAAGGTTGTAATATCAAAACCAAAGCTTTGAGACATGAAGTCATGTATTGTCCTTCACCTGACGGATATAATTATCTTGCTGATGGGTATCACATGTCTGATGGAGATATTGGTTGTTATGTACGCCCTGAAGTGGGTAATACATTTCTTATCGGGTCTGAAGACCCGGAATGTGACCCCCAGGAATGGGTAGATCCTGATGGTTTCTATGCTGGAAAAGGTGGGAAAGGCAAGGATAATGTTCTGACAGATGAGCAATGGAAAGCACAGTGCTACAGACTTGGGAAACGTATTCCATCTTTAGAAGTACCAAATCAGCCTAGAGGTGTTGTTGATCTCTATGATTGTTCTGATGACTGGATCCCTGTTTATGATAAATCTGATCTGCCGGGATATTACATGGCAATTGGTACCAGTGGTAACCAGTATAAAAATGCACCGGTTGTCGGTCATATGATGGCTGAATTGATTGATGCCTGTGAAAAAGGTTTGGACCACGATAAAGAACCATTACAATATAAGTTTAAATATACTGACAGATCTACTGATGTAGGTTTTTTCTCAAGAAAACGGGAAATAAACTATAATAGTTCTTTTTCAGTTAACGGTTAATTAAATATGTAAAAAGAAAGGTTATTTTTTTTTAGGTGAATAACTAATGCAAATCTATGTATGTGTTAAACATGTTCCTGATTCTGCTGCTAATATTACCATTCTTGATAAAAGCCGTATTGATGAGAATGTAACCTTTCTTTTAAATCCCTATGATGAACATGCCATTACTGAGGCTGTAAGAATTAGGGATACTTTTCAGGAATCTGAAGTTATTGCGGTCTGCATTGGAAAGGATGATGCAGAAAAAACCATTCGGTCTGCATTGGCAATGGGAGCTGACAGAGGACTTCTGGTTTCAAGTAATGATGATCACGACAGCATTGAAACTGCCCGGGTACTTAAAGCAGCCATTGAACGAACTGGAGAGCCTGCATTGATATTTACGGGTAAAGAATCCATTGATGCTGAAGGTATGCAGACTATGTTTCGTCTGGGTGCTTTATTTGACTTTCCAGTTGCAACAAATGTTATAAAGATTGATGTTGATGAGACCAGAGCTGTTATTGACAGTGAACTCTCCGGCGGGAATGTTAATACCTATGAATTATCCCTGCCCTGTGTGGTTGGTGCAGGAAGAGGATTGAACACTCCAAAATATCCCACATTTCCCGATATTGTTAAATCTAGAAAAAAGACAGTTAAAAAATTTATTTTTGCTGATTTAAATATTGAGCCCTCAAAAGCGAGCATGAGCATTGTTGAGCTTGAACCGCTTAAGCAGGCAAGAAGCCCAAAAGAGATAACAGGTGATGCAAGTATTGTTGCACAAAAAATTCTGACAATTTTGAAAGAAGAGGCTAAGGTCATCTGATGGAAAATATTGGCATCATCATAGAAACAGATAACGGAAAAATCAAAGAGACCAATTTTGGGATGATTACCCTGGCAAGGGATAATAAGGCTGAGACTGAAACTGAGCTTTTTGCTTTTGTTATGGATGCAGATGTAAAAGTCCTGAAAGAAGATTTGGAATCCTTTGGTATAACAAAGATTGTTGATATTTCCCTTGCAAAAGAGCAGCAAAATAACCCTGTTGTCAGGGCTAAAGCCTTAATAAATGTCATTAAAGAATTTAATATTAACACACTTTTTGGTCTTTCAACTGCCATGGGCAAAGACCTTTTACCGCGAATAGCAGCCATGCTTGATGCACCTTTGGTTATGGATTGTATCAATGTTGACCTTGAACAAAATTTTGCTAAGACCTCTCAATATTCAGGCAAAACCATTGCAACAATAAAACTATCTGGAGATGTTCTGTTGTTTGGTATACGCCCTAATACTGTTGCACCAGTTAATATCCAGATCAAGACTCAGACTTTGGCAGAGATGTTGAAATTTGATGGGGAAGAGTTTGTTTCTAGTAGTTTGAGAGTTGTTAAATCAGGCGAAACAGATAAAAACATTAACATTAATCTTGCTGAAGCTGATGTGATTATTGCCGGAGGAAGAGGAATACAAAACAGAGAGAATTTTGTGATCCTTTCCCAATGTGCTGAAAAATTAAATGCTGCTGTGGGAGCATCAAGAGTAGCTGTTGATTCAGGTTGGGTGCCTTATTCCATGCAGGTGGGGCAGACCGGCGAAAAAGTAAGCCCCAAGGTTTATATTGCCTGTGGTATTTCAGGGTCTATCCAGCATTTTGCAGGGATGAAAACTTCTGGAATAGTAATTGCTATAAATATAGATGAAAATGCTGCTATAATGTCTAATTGTGATTATTATGTTAAGGCAGATGCATTAAACATTATACTGGAGTTAACAAAGCTCTTTAATAATGGCTGATTCAAAAAAAAATAAGTCGGGAAATTTCTTACTGGATTTGGATAATAAAGATTATCTGTCTATTTTTGATGATTTCAGTGAAGGTGTGATTGTTACAAATGCAGATGGGGTGATAGTCTATTATAACCATGCAATGTCACTCATTGATGAACTGCATCCTGATAATGTAATCTCAAGTAAAGTTACAGATGTCTACGACCTTGACGATTCTACCAGTATTATCATGCAGTGCCTGACAAAACGTAAACCCATTATTGATGAACCTATTTATTATCGTACACGAATGGGTAAATTTGCAAATACCATACATAATGTGACGCCTATTTTTAGCAAGAGCAAGCTTGTCGGGGCAATTTGTTTTATCAGGGATTATCATGGCCTGACACAAACCATTGCATCTATGCCATTACCCGGAAAAGAACAGCAGTTTGACAATGCATCTATTACATTTGAAAGGATCATTGGTAAAGCTTCTGCATTTGTTGATGCCATTAATGCTGCCAGAATGGCTGCAAGTACACCCTCACCTGTGATGCTTTTTGGTGAGACAGGTACGGGCAAAGAACTATTTGCAAGGGCAATTCACAATCACAGCTCGCGAAGTGCAAAAAAATACACTCCTGTAAACTGTGCTGCCATCCCTGAAAACCTTTTGGAAGGGATACTGTTTGGTACATCCAAAGGAGCCTTTACCGGCGCAGTGAACAAGGCTGGATTGTTTGAAAGAACCAATAAAGGCACTATCTTTTTAGATGAGGTCAACTCCATGCCTGTGGGACTGCAAAGTAAAATTCTTCGAAGCATTCAGGAAAGTAAAGTTAGAAGGGTCGGAGCTCTTAAAGAGATTGAAACCGATTTAAAAATTATAAGTTCTGTAAACAATGATCCCCACGTTTCTATTTCCGACGGAACTTTGAGATCTGATCTTTTTTACCGTCTGGGAGTAGTGTTTATTCATATTGTGCCTCTGCGGGAACGGTTGGGCGATCTTGAACTGCTTGTGAATCATTTTATTGAAAAGCATAATACTCTGCTGGGTAAAAATGTTCAAAAAGTTTCTAATGAAGTGATGGAACTTTTCAAAACATATAACTGGCCGGGCAATGTCAGGGAGCTTGAACATGTGATTGAGGGCGCCATGAATATTATGGGTACAAATAAAACAATTCGCATCAAGTATCTCCAAACCCATTTTTCACACTGGTCTGTAAAACCCGGATCTCAAAGGCTGACAAGAAGACATGATGATAAATTTTCAGAAGATAGCCATACTGATTTGATTAAAGAAAAATCAGCCCATGAAGAGAATATCATAAAAAACACCCTTCTTGAAAACAAGGGGAATATCACCAAAACAGCAAGATCTCTGGGGATATCACGACAGCTCTTGTATTATAAAATAAAGAAATTCAATATCAACCGGGATATTGCAAAGTAACTTAAGTCTTTATGAAACAGGGGCCGCGTCTTTTTTATAATAAAATGAGGCAATAAAAAATAAAATTCCTGCAAGAAATGCAAACACGGGCAGGATTGTCAGGGCTTTATCAAGGCCATATGTATCAGAAAGTTTTCCAATGACAATGGGTGCAAGGCTTGAACCTAAAAGATGCTGGATAATTATACACAGGCTTAAAGAAACAGCATGCAGTCCGGGATGTACCACATCCTGAGTCACAGCTACACTGGC